>DBXN01000057.1:10327-19886 GCA_002309585.1 Verrucomicrobia bacterium UBA1211 | reverse complement strand
ACCTCGTTCTTATCCGACACGCCGTCGTTATCGGAATCGTAGCCCTCGTTCATTTCGAAGGAAGCGAAGTAGAACGGCTGCTGCGTGTCGCGGCCCATCATATCCCAGTAGAAGTTCAGCCACGGATCGTAGAAGCGGGCAACCAGGCTGTTCGTGCTGAAGCAGTCGGTCATCCACAGCGGGGACGGATCGGTATTGAAGGCGGACGGCATGTTGGCATCCGCTTCAATGCGCTCTTCGAAGTTCCGCAATCCGTCGCCGTCAGGATCGGCCTCGGCCATACCGGCCAGCCACGGATACTTCACGAAGTTCATCGGCAGGGGCTCGCCCTCGACGATCTCGCCATCCGCCAGCGCCTGCGCCACCCACGGGTTGAAATCACCCTCGCGGGCGGTCGCCATACCCATGAAGACAACATCGGAGACGATATCCAGGGAACCCAACAGCGGGTTCAGGCCGTGGAAGAGTTCGTAGTGGTCATCCATGCCGTCGCCGTCGGTATCGGCAAGCCGCGGGTCGCACGAGGCGTATCCGAGCGGGTCGTTCACGAGCGGCAGCAACATGGTCGCCGGCGCGTAGACGACGCAGAAGGGATTGACCATCGCCGCCCAATACGGAACCCGTGCGATATCCCACGGGTTGCTGATCTCCGTGAAGAGCAGGTCGACCAGATGGAGTCCATAGTAGGTTTCGTAATCCATCGGAAGTTCCGGACCGATATCCCACCGGAGGTGGCGCATCGACTGGACCAGATACTCCTGATAGTTCTCCAACCCGTCGTTATCGAAATCCATCTCACGTCGCCGGTTGCCACCCATCACCCAGGCATCCTGCCAGGAGTAGGCATCGCCCATACCGATGGTCTGGGGATTGTTGATGTCGTTGCCCGGACCGTAGGTCGGATCCATACCGTGCTCGATGTACGGATTGCTCGTGATCGAGGAAACGGCATTGGTACCGATGAAGTAGACCTCCCACGCATCGCACAGGCCGTCCCAGTCGGTATCCATTGTGCAGGGGTTCAGACCGCCGCCACGGAAGCAGGTGTTGACACCGTCATCCGCCGGGGTTCCGTACTGCAGGACCGCGCCAAAGCCGGCCGCCGCCGTACCCTGTTCCTTCCAATCCGGCAGACCGTCACCGTCGGTATCCTCACGCCACGGGTTGGTCGGCCAGAACTTGTTGATCCAGGCCTCATCTTGGCTGGGACGGTAGATGGTGATCTGGCCGATCACCTCTTGACCGTGCATCGACCCGGTGTAGAGCGAGGCGTTGTTGTAATGCGCCGAAACCTCGGTACCGGCGAACTCACGGTAGTTCGGGAACCGGTTGAACATGTCGTCGTAGTCGGCCGACTGGGCCGGGTTGGTCCAGTTGTAGCCGTCGTTCACGTTCCACGGGCTGAACTGCATGTTGGTACCATTCGGACCGCACGCCACATAGAGTTCCCAGCCGTCAGGCAGCATATCGTGGCAGAGCGTGCCGTTCGCGACATACGCATCGCTGTCCGGCGTCAGCGGGCAGGTGGTGGTGTGCGCCCAGTCCTGCGGACGGATCTCGCCGCCGCCGTTCACGACATTGGCCATGAACTTGCAAAGCAGGAACTCGTCCGTCGAGGTGAACGGCCGCGTCTGATCGGTCTGGCTCAGGCGGGAACGGCCCCACGCGACCCGAGGATCGAAGCCGAACTCCTGATAGACCTGGAAGTGGAGAATCACGACCTCAACGTTATCTTCGATGCTGAGAATCTGTCCGGTCTCGCCGAAGACCTCGTTGTTCGCGACCGGATGACCCAGCGCGATCGGGCCGTCTTCGCCACCGTAGGTGTAACTCGTCCAGAAGCGGCCGGAGGTCTCACCTTCCGTCGCGCCCTGCGCGATGTAGACGGTCTCGACACCATCAACCTCAACTGTCACGAGCTGGCGGGCGATGGTGGCATAGGCCATCCAGTCACCGTCCGGATTGTTGTTGGAGTCGTTGATGTTCGGATAGATCGGATTGGTGCCCATCAGGGTTTCCCAGCCGTCAGGCATGCCGTCGCCATCGGTATCCCACTCGATCGGGTTGGTCCCGAGCGCGAACTCCTCAAGATCGGTCAGCCCGTCATTATCCGTATCGGAATCGGCGGCCATCGCGGTCAAGGGGTTAAACTGCTCCTTGATCGCTTTAGACTCGATGATGATCGACCCGCCCGGATTGGCCGGATCGTAACGATGGCCGACGCCGTTCTGGATGCTGGCGAAGTACCAGAAGTAGTACTCGTAACCGTCCGGCAGCCCGTCGTTGTCCGTATCGGGTTTGGTCGGGTCGGACCCGCGCGTTTCGGTACCGATCGAGGCGCCCGGCTCATCGAGATCGCCATCGGTCGCCATATCGCGGTCCGGACCGCGGCCGACGATCGGATCGTTCAATCCGAGATCCTTACCGCGAATCTCCGTGATGGTATAGAACGGGGTGCAATCCTCATCGGTCATGTTGATTTCACCGTAGTTCTTCATCTTCGGATTGACATCGCCATCCGGGTTGGTCTGGGCCAGACCGGTCACCGCGTAAAGTTCGACATTCTCGTCCGGATCGCCGGTGGCGACCGCCGAGACGATATCCTTCAGGGTGGTACCGGTCACCGGATTCTGGTAATCATCCGGGATGCCGTCCTGGTTCAGGTCGCCCTTGTTGTCGAGTGGCCGGAACTCACGGCTGAAGATCGCCCGGACCTGGTAAACGCCGCCGGTGGCGGACGAAGCCATCGGGACGACGCAGACCGGATCGCTCTTCATCGGGCTGAGCAGGTCAGTCGCGATCAAGCCGGCACCGAAGTCATCCCACGCATAGAAGAAGCTGTCATACGCACCCTCTTCCGCCGTCTTGTCCGGAATCGCCTCAAGCGAGCCCTGACCCGCCGTGGCTTCGAAAATGAACTTGTAGATGTTGTTCGCGAAGACGGAAGAAACCGCATCGGCGGAGACCACGGTACCGCTTCCCAGCGGAACACCCGTGTAGGTCAACCCGTAGTACTTCGAGTTGGCGTTCGGACCAACCGGCGTCACCCACAGGGTCTGGGCGGCGCTGACCGAAACGTAGAACCGACGCTCGTCCCAACCGCCATCCTTATCGCGGGCGGTCATCACAATCTCATACACACCGAATGAGGTGTAGGTGTGCTCGGCGGCACCCGAAGCGCCCTGCGTGGTGGTGGCCGGTGTACCGTCACCCCAGTTCCACGTTACCGTCATGCCGGTTGCGGCGCTGTCGGCGGGACAATCCTTAATACTATAGGCGAACGCCTTCTTAATGCCCTGCGACAGTTCGTAGAGGATATCCTGCGCCGAAGCGGAAGCACGCGGCGCGCTGATGATCGGGTCCTCGTTCTGGATCCGGACCGTCGCGGAATTAAAGGTCTTAAAGAATCCCTGCGCCTCGGCGGTCGACGGCTGCCCCGGCGTGATAGAAGGCGTGATGGAGAAGCCAGCCCCGGAATACGAAGCGGCCGTACCGTCAAGGTCAGAAAGGATACCGACTGTCTTGACAACCTCGCCCGCCTTGAATTCGATTGTCGTGACACCGAGGATCAGCCGGCCGGCGCCAATGCTGTTGGCCGGAGTCACCGTCAACGTCACCGGCACCGCATACTGGAACTTGGAGGAGAGTTCAACCTGAATCTGCGGACTCTTGGTGGAATACTCCATCAGCGTCATCTCGTTCGGAAGCACGGTGATCGACGGCGGGTCGCCGATATTGACCACGAAGGTTTCCGCGTCTTTATACGCGCCGGACGCGATTTCATCCTTATCCTTCACCAGGATCGTCAGATTATAGATGCCGGCAACCGCATAGGTATGATTAATAGAGCCACTGGCCCCCGTGACCGTGATTTTCGGCGTACCATCGCCGAAATCCCACACCGAAACGATGCCGTCCAAATCGGCGGAGTGATCGCGGAAGTTATAGACGTATTCACGGGGAACCGTCGCCGGATACTCTTCGGTATACTGGTACATCGTCGGGGAGGCGATGACCGGCGGCGTGTTCTGGAACATGATCAGCTTACTGACACTCACGTAGTAGTTCGCCGCGATCGGGTCCGTCGGGATCGCCGTGATCCGGACGCCCATACCTTCTGTGTTCGAGGTACCATCCATGATCCGGAACGAGGACTGCGTCGCACCTTCCAGCTGACCGAACGGAATGGTCAATTCCGTCTCGTTGATGGCATGCTGCATCACGATATTGGTTGTCGAGCTGTCATCGGCCTGTTCCACGACCAGCTTGTACCGCAGGTCGCCTTTCGTATAGGGCTCGGAAAGACGAACCGTCACATAGCTCAAAATGTTCGACGGCGTCTCCGTCAGTTTGGAGGTGTCACAGATAACCGAAATGGTCGGTTTCGGCACACCCGCCGTCACATTGACCGAGATCGAACGGGTAATGGAATGCTCGTTGTCGGGATCGCGGGAACGCACCTTCAGTGAATATACGCCAATGGAATTGTAAACGTGTTTCACAACACCGACCCGTCCGGTTGTCACGGTATGCGCAGACATATCACCCCAGTCCCAGTCGGTAATGACATCTTCATCCGCATCCACATCGGAAATCTGATAGTTGATCTCCAACTCATCCAACGCGATCACACTCCGCGCGTCTTCCGTCGGCTCGATAATGACAGGAGCGACATTGACAATTTTCACATTTCCGGGCTTGGTGATGACATACGTGGTATCTCCGGGAATGGTCGGCGTGATGGAAACAGAAGGGGTGTTGTTGAGCGCATAGAAATTGACGGCATCCGACTCGGAACTGCCGTTTCCGATCATAACTTTTTCGGTGGAAAGTTTGATGAAATTGGGATCGGTCGAGAGCGTCACCCACATATTGCTTTCGGCGGGTTTGCTCAAGGTGACTTTAAGTGTCTGGGCGACATCATCACTTTCAGGAACGGTCAAGATTCCGGAATAGGCATCCGCACCGACGAGCGCGACCTTCACGGTCGGATCAGGAGCGGGAGTGACCATCACTCCCTTGGTAACATAGTTGACACGCCCATTCGACGGCTTGCCTTCCGTATGCCCTAAATAAAGGTATGTCTTATTGGGAGCAGTCGCGGTCACGCCGCGAATCGTGAAATTGACCTCGCTCTGCCCGGCGGGGATACTCAGGCTACGCACGCCAGTCGCCTCATTGGCGCCGTCAATGACAAACTTGGTCGGGTCGTCCGGCCACACAAAGAACGCCACCGCAGTGGAGGTATCCGATCCAGGCCGCCTCACCGTGCAGTTCACGGTTTCGGAAACAGCAACCGTATAATCCCCGGCAACGTCGAACTCCAGCGTCTGAACGCCGACGTTCGCTTTGGACATGGTCCAATCCTCTTTATCGCCCGAGCTTAAATCGACGCCCTGACCGACACGCCATTTTACGGGTTGGTTTGAGGTTGTCTCGACAATGCGCCAAAATTCCGTGTTGCCGAACTCATACGCGTCACCCGGATCCGAAGAACCCGCATCGCCCGCGATCGTCAACGGAATGGCGAAATCCCCTTCACGCACCGTATAAGTGAAAAGGCAGTCATATTTTCCGGGAGCCGTCGTGCTGGGCTGAATGCCCTCAAGGTAGGCCCATCCGCCGGTTGACATTCTTAACTTCAGCAGGTAGTAGTACCCCAAAACCTCGGAACCCTCACCTATATACTGCAACTGATATACCGGCAGCGGCGCCGCATACGAGTTTCCCAACCGGATAATGAATTGAATTTCTGTTCCCGGTGTGGTGATCGTCGTTCCAGAGAGGCTCGTGTTTTGCAGATGGACACTACACATGTCTCCATCCATCGTTTGACCGAACGAAATCGCCGGAAGTCCGATGACTGCACAAAACACCAACGGACGAACCGCCGCTTTTGCCCATTTCTTAATCATGTAACTCACGTTCATGCGTTTTCTCCTGTTTTCCATCTGCCTAAACCGTACAAAAATCCGTGTGCGTTCTCTCACTTCGCCTTGGCCGCCGTTTCCCGGGCCGCCGCCTCGCGGTCTAACTCCAACCGCCGTTTGCTTTCCGACTGAATCCGTTTCCGGATCCGGTCACGCATTTCCTCCGTTTGCTTTTCAATTCCTTCATTCCGCGCCTGCCGTTCGGCCTGTAACGCGTTCCACTCCGGAATCTTCCCGCAAGCCGCCTTGAAATCCTCCTCCGTCGCCCCTTCCGGCAACTGGTCGCGCACCTCTTGTTCGATGCGCCTGATCCGCGCCAAAAGGACATTCCGCTCGGCGACCTTCTGCTGCTGGTCACCGATATTCTTCTTCAACTGCTTCTGGTAAACCGCATCCACCAATCGATTCGTCTCAGCCGGCGCTAATGTATTCGTATCGGATGGATTCTTTTTCTTACAACCGCTCGAAAAAAGTGAAAACATTAGCATTGACAGGATTATCAGGAAATACGGGCACAACGGCTTCCGAAAAGCCGTAAACTCGCCAAATCCGCGCTTTTTTATCGCCATTCCCACTTTTTTCCTGTCTCTACCACAGTTTTCGCTTTTTCCGTGCCTGTTCAAAAGACTACGGTACCGTGATTTTTTTATCATACCATGCGTTTATCCTAGTCGGCAAGGTGTTTTTCACGAAAAAATGCATTTCGGGTTATTGCCAAATATGGCTTCCCCACGGGCCCTCCCTTCTCCCGCGTGGTCGATCTCGCGTCATGAACATCAATTGGCCCGACTTGTTGCGGATAAACGCGCTTCCCCATTCTTCGTATTTCCACGTGCGCGCGCGTTTCATATAAAAAGTTGAACTTTGGGGTTGCATACTGGGATACGCATGCGTTATATTGTTTACACCATGTCAGAAGACCGTACCAATAATGTCACTCCGGAAACGCTGGTTCTGTCCGATGGAGAGAACCAGGACAACTACCTTCGTGTCCGGAAAACCAAACTTTTGGTGATCAGTGGCCCGCTCCAGGGACACGAATTCGTGGTTAACCACGACATTTTCACCATCGGATCCAGTGACCACAACGATCTGACCATTCATGATTCCACCGTTTCCAAGCGGCATTGCGAGATTTCCGTCGAGCAGAGCGGTTACCTGATCCGGGATTTGGATAGCACAAACGGCACATTGGTTCAGGGTGTCCGAATCTCTTCCGCGCATTTGGCTCCGGGATCGGAAATCCAACTCGGGAAAACCCGTATTGTCTTCTGTCCGCTTCAAGACGCAAACGATATTCCCCTTTCCAGGCACGAATCGTTCGGTAAAATGATCGGTCGTTCCGTACCGATGCGTCGGATTTTCTACCTTGCGGAAACCTATTCACCTACCGATGTCACCGTGATGATTACCGGGGAAACGGGAACCGGCAAAGAAGTCCTGGCTGACGAAATCCATAACCATTCCAATCGGAAAGATAAGCCATTTATCGTTATCGATTGTGCTGCGATTTCAAAAGAATTGATTGAAAGTGAACTTTTCGGTCATGTGAAAGGTGCCTTTACCGGTGCGAACGCCGATCGTCAGGGTGCATTTGAACTGGCGGATGGCGGTACGGTTTTTCTGGATGAAATTGGCGATTTATCCCCGGAATTGCAGCCAAAACTGCTTCGGGTGCTTGAAAAACGGGAAATTCGACGGGTTGGATGCAACAAAGTCCGGAAAATCGACGTCCGGATTATCTCCGCTACCAACCGGAATCTCGCAAATGAGGTGAATGAAGGCCATTTCCGTGAGGATCTTTACTATCGGCTTTCTGTCGTTCATCTGGAATTGCCGCCACTTCGTCGCCGTCGCGAGGACATCGCGCCTCTGGTGAAGCAGTTCCTAACCGATTTGCAGGGAGAGGATGCCATCAAACAGCTCTCCGATTTTGACCGGACCATGGAGATCCTGAAACGCCATGAGTGGCCGGGTAATGTCAGGGAACTGAAAAACCTGATTGAGTTGGCCTTCTACAGTGAACGTAGACCTGTCGATCTGAGCGCTTTTTTGAGTTTGGTCAACCTTCGTTCCAACAGCAAACAGGAACCGGAACTGACTTTTTCCGCCGATAAGCCGTTTAAAGACGCAAAAAATGACTTGATTGAAGAGTTCGAACGCGCCTATTTGAACGATTTACTGGCGAAAAACCAGCAGAATATCTCCCGTTCCGCCCGCGAAGCCGGTATTGAACGCGCTTATCTGCAGCGGCTTATCCGCAAATATGGCATGAAAGAATAGCCGTTTTCTTTTCGAATAAGGCCATTTCCACTCCAACTTGGTCATATATAAACGCGCGAATCGAAATCGCAAGGAAAAATATCGGCAAGAGGCTATTCTATCCTTCCGCGTTTGATAATCAGTGATAAAATCGCAATATCGGCGGGATTAACCCCGGAAATGCGGGCGGCTTGTCCCAAATTTTCCGGCATCACCTTCATCAGTTTTTCCCGAGATTCATACCGTAAAGCCTTGATTTTCCGATAATCCATCCATTTGGGTATGATAACCGACTCTTCCCGCTCCGCTCGACGAACTGCCCGTTCCTCTTGTTCAATGTATCCCTGATATTTGATACGGATTTCAACCTGCTGTATAACATCAGGCGGCAGATCCGCTTGTTTTTCGGGCGGAATATCCTGATATCGGACACCGGGACGGGCTAAAAAAACCGATAAGGGTGTTTCTCCTTCCCGAATTTGCGAAAGCCGTTCCTGTTCTTTTTGAATCAAATCACGATAGAAAGCGGTTTCGTCCCTGATTTCCTTCTTGAGGACTCCGATTTGGTCGGCGATTTCCTGTAATCGATACCGCGTGTTGTCCTGCCGCAATAACAGGCGCCTTTCGGCCCGCGACGTAAACATCCGATAGGGTTCCTGTGTTCCTTTTGTCACCAAATCATCCACCAAAACACCCAGATAGGATGATTGTCGGCTTAAAACCACAGATTCTCTTTCCTGTACTCGGCATGCCGCGTTGATGCCTGCCAAAAGACCTTGCGCAGCCGCTTCCTCATATCCCGTCGTTCCATTAATCTGTCCTGCACAATACAATCCCTTAATCCGCTTACTTTCCAGTGTATGATCAAGTTCTCTCGCATCGATCGCATCATACTCTATAGCATACGCATAAACTGCAAATTCCGCTTGCTCGAGACCAGGTACGCTGTGAACCAGGTGACGTTGAACCTCTTTGGGTAGGCTATTTGAAAGTCCGTTGGGATAAATCCAATCTGTTTCGGCTCTTCCCTCCGGTTCCAACATCACATGATGTTGTGAAGCTGTTGTGAATTTCATCACCTTATCTTCGATAGAGGGACAATAACGAACGCCCGTTCCGCTGATATCTCCTCCATATAGCGCACTTTCTGCAAGATGGTCTCGAATTATTTGATGCGTTCTTTCAGTTGTATGACTCATCCAACAAGGAATCTGCGACTCCCCGCAGCGCAAATTGTTCCATGTGGAACATTTGACAGAATAGTTCCACTTCCGCTGCTGATCTTCGTTTTGTTCCACGTGGAACATTCGCTTCGTTTGAAGGGAGAAAAAAGGTGGTGGATCATCTCCCGGTTGGCAGATTGTTTT
>DBXN01000057.1:0-10237 GCA_002309585.1 Verrucomicrobia bacterium UBA1211 | reverse complement strand
TCCGTCATCTGATGTCCGATATAAACTCTTCCCCTTAACGACGTTCCTGCCGTGACAACAAGACTGCCTGTTTGAATTTGAACTTGCTGATCCCCACAGCGACAGATCAGCCCCGTGACATGATGATCCTCCGCAACGATCTTTACCGCTTCTCCTTCGAGAATCGTCAAATGTTCTGTCTCTTCCATCACGCGTTGCATACGCATCGCATATCTCTTTTTATCACACTGGACGCGGGTTGCCCAAACAGCCGGACCCCGACTCATATTCAACGTTTTAAACTGGATCCCGCAACAATCCGCATTGATACCCATCTCACCACCCAACACATCCACTTCATAGACAAGGTGAGATTTGGCCAATCCGCCAATCGAAGGATTACAGGGCATTATTCCAATCGCTGATTTCTGAAGCGTCACCAGAAGGGTCTCACACCCCATCCTGGCGGCAATCAATGCGGCCTCGCTGCCTGCATGACCTCCGCCTACGACAATCACATCATATCTCTCTTTGAATGGCTTCATGCCTCGAAGTATAACACGTTCATAAAACAGGAAACAAGCCCACACATCTGCCAAATGAAAAGCACTCGTAGCAGCGATCGATAAAAACATCGTCCGATCACCTCGTTCTTTTTCCTTCTTCATAATCGTTCAAAACCCTGTTATCGGATCCTTTTTCATAAACTTATCAACATTCCCTCAAAAAACCCATAATTCCTTGGGTTTTTGATGATAAAAAAACATAAGTAATTTATATTCAATAACTTACAAATTTCAATATCACATTCACATTTTCTTTTCAACCTCTTTTTATAAACAGTTGTTAACGGGTTATTAACAATCTGTCTGTTATTATCCAAACTCAGGCTGTCAATAGGCTGTCTGTATCTTGCCTATTGTCCGTTAATCGCCTGTCAATCGTTTGCCATGTTATCAACAGCCCTAAAAAACAACCCGGCTTTCATTAACAACAACCTCTCTTTTATTGACAGGTTTTCATTACGGAAGGATTCCATGCAATTCTTTATCTTTCAGCACATTAGCATCATTATTCACATATCAACGAGGGATAATAATACTTCTAATCTATCTTTACTTTAATATTGGTTTTAGGGTAAACTCTCCCCATTCATTAAGGAGTTAGAAGATGAAGTTTTCAATCATGCGGTCTGCGTTTTTGGAGGGCCTTCAGACGGTCCAGAATGTGGTTTCCTCAAAGGGATCCCTGCAAATCCTCCAGAATGCGCTCATTGTTGCGAAGGATAACCGAATCACCATTACGACAACCGATCTCGATATTTCCGAGAGATGTTTCGTCGAATGTGAGGTGGTTGCTGAAGGAAGCACTACGCTTCCGATCCGTTGCCTGAGCAGCATCATCCGCGAGCTGAATGAAGATAAGATTTTTGTGGATGTGAATGACGAAAACGTTGCTTCCGTCCAATGCGGTTCCTCTTTCTTCAAGATTATCGGCATGGCCGTTTCCGAATTTCCTCCGACTCCGGAATCCGAGGGACAATCCAGCTATACGTTGGATCAGGGAGTCTTTCGCGAAATGCTCCGCAAAACCAGTTATGCCACTTCGATGGATGAGACCCGCCGCGTGCTGACAGGCGTACTGCTTTCCTTTAAGGATAAAAAGTTGACGATGGTGGCGACCGATGGCCGTCGGATGGCGTTGGTCGAGCATGAGGTTGAGTATTCCGATGATGCGGATGCCGACATGATCCTTCCGATCAAGGTGGTGTCTGAGTTGATGCGCATCCTTTCCAACGACGGGGAACTGAAGATCTTTGTTCAAAAGAATCAGATCATCTTCTCGACAGGCAAGACCAGCATCAGCAGCAAACTTCTTGAGGGATCGTATCCCAACTATCGGCAGGTCATTCCTTCCGGTTGCGAAGAGCGGGTGACCATCGATCGCGAATTGTTGTTATCGGCGATTCGCCGGGTTTCGGTTGTAACGACCGACAAATCGAACGCGATCAAGATGATCTTTTCAGCGAACCAGTTGACTATCAGCACGAATTCTCCGGATATCGGCGAGGCGCGCGATACGCTTCCCGTTAAGTACGCCGGCAAAGAAATTGCGATTATCTTCAATCCTGAATTCGTTATGGATCCGTTGAAAAACATCGATGACGACGAAGTTTATTTCGAATTGAACGACGGTCGAAATCCTGCACTTTTGAAGTGCAGTATTCCGTTCCTGTACGTGCTGATGCCGTTGCGGTCAGGCAATTAAAAACCCATCTTGTTAGGATCGACGGTGTGAATTCCCAAAGGTTCCACCGTCTTCCACGCACCGCGCGTGAAGTCGGGGATATTGACGGAAGCGCTGCGGTTCTGTACCGATTTCTCCGTAATCTCGCATAAACAGCTCCAGGATGCGAGATCATAGACATTCATGTCGAGCGGAAGTCCGTTCTGCAGACAGTAGATCCATCTTAAATCCATAATGAAATCCATACCGCCGTGACCGCCAACTTTCTGAGCGATCGCGCCGATATCCCGCCACATCGGGTGTTTGTAAGTTTGCCGGTACTCCTCCGTCTTCACGTCATCAAACGCCTTATCCGGGAAGGTTCCGTCACTGAATTCTTTTTCGAAAGCGATACGGAGCGGATAATCCATGAAAATGCCTTTTGTTCCCTGGATCATGTTAATACGGCTATAGGGATGCGGCACAAAACAGGAAGTTGCCAAATAGATGGCGTGACCGTTCATAGTACGGATAATGGAGGCGCTATAATCACCCGCTTTCAGTTTCACATTGCGTTGCCAGGCATCCGGCGGAAACAAAGCGGCAGCCATTGCTGCGGGACCGGCGGATTTGGTATCCACTGAGACTAGGTAATCAAAACGGTCACCACGGTTGATATTCATACATTGCGCGATGGGACCGAGTCCGTGGGTCGGATAAAAATTGCCGGCGTGTTTGATATACCAGTCATTTCGCCAAGTCGGTCCGCTTTTGATCCCACGATTGGTTGAGTAGTGAAGATATCCAGCCCCGCCGTAAACTATCTCTCCGAAAAGTTCCTTACGGCACATATTGAGAGCCAACATTTCCGACTCACCGTAACAGCAGTTTTCAAGCATCATGCAGTGACATCGCGTTTTTTCGCTTGTCTCAACCAATTTCCAGCATCCTTCCACATCCATCGTGGCGGGCACTTCCACCAAAGCGTGTTTACCGCATCGCATCGCTTCGACCGCAACGGGTAAATGAAGCATCCACGGCGTACAGGCATAGACAACATCGCAGGCACATTCCCGGCAAAGAGCCTTGTAGGCTTCCGGTCCGAGATACTCTTTCGCGGGCGGTACCTTTTTTGATTTGAGAATATCCTGGCAACCGCGAATCGCCTCTTCCCTGATATCGCAAAATGCCGTCATCTCCACACCCGGAATTTGGCAAATGCGGCGAACGGCGGCCGTGCCGCGCGCACCCACTCCGACAAAGCCGATTCGGATACGTTTCAACGGGGGAGCGGCAAATCCGATCATCGGTGCGCTGCCACTCGAACTGATCTTATTCATTTGACAGCCAGTTGCGACTGCTGCAAGACCCAATCCAGCCGAACCCTTCAAAAAATGGCGTCGATTCCATCCCTGTTTCATCTTTCCCCCCGTTTCGATAGGTCGTTTATCATGGAACAAGGCAAAGTATAACAGATTCTAAAAAGAGAAACAGTGAAAAAAAGAACGGGCGGGAAAAGCAAAGGCAACAATGACAGAAACCCGAAAAGACGAAATCCGCGATTCGTATAAAATCGTACTTGCCTAATAATCCTTGATTTGGGAAAATGGTCCCGTTGTAAACGCGGACGTTCACAGGATTGTATATTCAGTTCGCCTTGTCGAAAGGAGAAAAGTGATGAAGCAACTTGTCTGTCTGTTTGTAGGATTTGCCATAATCCGTTTGGCGTTTGCCGGAACGGTCGAAACCGACTTGACCGGCACAACATCCTCTCCCGTTTCCGGCTGGGAATATAATGTTGGAAGCGAGTATGCCGATGGCAGTTTGAAACTGGATAAAACCGGATCATCCGTCACTTCTGAAATCTACCCAGGGGCGGTGACCAGTCTGACGGTCCGTATCAAGGGAAATTCAACATCCGGCGGAAACACCGTTTTGGAGCTTTACGGCTCAACGGACGGAATTACCTTTTCAGAAGCGCCGCTCGAGCAAATCGTGCCAACCTCCGCAATTGCGGATCATGTCACCGTCCTTGATGCGGCGCAAAGCTTTATCCGATTCAAATGGGTGATGGTAAAAGACAAGGGAAATATCGGTCTTTATGCCGTTACCGCCGAGACCGATGACACGCCGATCCTATTGCCACCACCGCTACCGGATGGTCTTTCCGTTTCTGATAGGACATCAAACGGATTCACTTTACGGTGGAATGGATCGGAGACGGTTACCAACTATTGCGTTGTTGTCACTTGTCTGACCGGCACCGCCGCGCGGGTGGAGGCGACGGGATTTGACGGATATCCTAACACGACGGTTATCGGCTGGAGTATCACGAATGACGCGAAAGATTCGATTTACGATTCCGCAACCTATTCCGGCATTTCGCCACCCGCCGTGAAGTTAAAAGAGACCGGACACCAGGTTGAGACACGCTACATGGAGGCACCCGTCGAGACATTCGCCTTTTGGGCGAAAGCGACCGGCGCGGGTTCGTCGCTGCGGATAGAAGCGTTCGATGGAACGGCGTGGAACGAAATTGATACCTATTCCGTCGGAACCGGCGCGGCGGAGCAGCGGTACACATTTGAGGAATCCGACAACTATTTCGTTTTCCGACTGACGCTAGAAAAGACGCTTTCGGGAAATGTCGCGCTGGATGATGTGATACTGACAACTTTTTCCGCACTCGCTCCATCGAATGTGGTGGATCACGTTTCGACCGGCACCGAAACCGTCTTTCGACTTGATGAATTGCCAGAGGGAACGTACACCTGCCATATTATCGCACAGAATGAGGCGGGCGATTCGTTGCCCTCCACTCCACTGCAAGTGGTAATCGGAGAGGAAGAACTACCGAATCCAGAAAACAAACCGTTGGCGGCGATTCCTTTGACAGAAAACGAAGGTACCTATACGCAGAATTTTGATGCGCTGGAGACGGCCGCGAACAATGTATGGACCAATGGTATCATGCCGTTGGCGGGATGGTACGCCTTTGCCGATTCGGAAGCGTGTGTTTCTTACCGGGGAGGAGGGTCTGGTGGGGGACTTTGGTCATTGCCGGACCCGGAGGAGGGTCAGGCGCTTGGATCACAGGGAGCAAATGGTCAAACGTACCGATATGGACTGTCCTTTACCAATGAGACCGAAAAGACCATTACCTCTGTCGAAATCGCCTTTACCGTAGCGCAGCGTTATATCGGAAAAAGCGAGGTGGCGAATCTTCTTCTTTTCTCCTATCGAATTTCCACGAACGCTTCCCCACTGTTTGAAGGAAGCTGGTTGCGGGTTCCGGAACTCTGCTTTTTAACGCCAGCTTATGGAAATGGACTTTCGGGAGCGACCAACGAGGTCCAGTTCCTATCCGCAACGCCCCAGCTTTCCCTGCCGCCGGGAGAGGTCCTCTCTCTCCGCTGGACGGATGTTGATGATCCCGGAACCGATCATCGCTTTGCGATTGATGACTTTTCATTCAGCTGGCGAACCGATTCGTCCTCTCCAACCGCTCTTTCGATTCCGCTTTCGGGAAGGGAGGAGACATTTGACTCCGTCTTGGCGGAACCCGATGCGGGTTTACCGCCTTTCTGGAGGACAGGGACCGAAACATTGTCGGTCGATCGCATTTTGGAGGAACGGGTGGCGGGACGCTATTCCCAAACGGCAAAAGGGGGGTTATATTCCTTCTGTGGAAACCTTTCCCTGGATACCACCCTTTCCGCCTGGCTCACGCCGGAATGTCCGAATGTCTATTTGTTGGGCGTGTTTTCGAATGGGTCGCCGCAAAACATCCAACGTTGGGAAACACGCTACACCCTGAAAAAGATGGGATCCGGAACGGTCCCGGTTAGAGTGACCCTTTGGGTGTCGCGAGACGGGATAATCTGGTCCGCATGCGGAACCGCCGGATTTGCGGCGGATGAAAGCGATTCGCCGCCTGTTTGGAACGATTCACCCCAAGCGGAACAAACCGTCACGGAGATGGTTCATCTCGACCGGGCGCTCATTCCAGGCGAACGGTTTTATCTTGCATGGTCTTTTTCAACAGAGGTACCATTAACAACACCGGCCGCACAGGTGGTCGGAGTGGATGATTTTTCCATTATCCCGGTCTTTCCGCAGGGAACCGTTTTACTTCTTGAGTAGCCTATGGACCATATGACCCGAGAGCAGCGACACCGTTGCATGTCCCACATCCGTTCGAAAAACACCTCGCCCGAATGGCGGGTTCGGAAAACCGTTTTCGCGATGGGGTTTCGGTATCGGCTCCATGACAAACGATTGCCGGGCAAGCCGGATCTTGTTTTCCCGCGCCTGAAAAAGGTGATTTTCATTCACGGCTGTTTTTGGCACCGGCATAGCTGTCAGGCCAACCGTCCGCTTCCCGAAACCAACCGCGCATTTTGGGAGGAGAAGTTTCGGCGAAACCAAGAACGGGACCGCCAGGTTTTGGCCGATTTATGGAAAGCGGGCTGGCAAACGCAGGTCATCTGGGAGTGTGAGACACGTGACAGCGCCCTGCTTCAACAGAAACTCTCCGATTTTCTCTCCGGTTCATTGCCTTCCGCCGTCAACTATGACTTGATCGAGCAACACGCCCTTTACAGTCTCGTTGCGGAACCCGAAGACTAATGCCAAAAAAAAGCGGCGACTTCCGTCGCCGCACAACATCCTGTCTTACTTCCCGATTGCCGGAGCCGGTTCGGATTTGATCTTCTGAATGATCTCCTCGACAACTTCCGGATGGTTGCGGAGGAACTCAGTCGCAGCGATCGAGCCTTGGCCGATCTGCTCCGTTCCGTAACTGAGCCACGAACCGCGCTTGTTGACGATCCCGCGCGCCAATGCCGCATCCAACACCGAACCCTCCCACGAAATACCGCGGGCGTAGAGGATATCGAATTCCGCCTCGGTGAAGGGGGGCGCGACTTTATTTTTGACAACCTTGACCCGTGTCCGGTTACCGATCACCGTACCGGTCGGATCCTTGAGCGCCCCGATCCGCTGCACGTTCAGGCGGACGGAGGCGTAGAACTTGAGCGCTTTCCCGCCGGGGGTCGTTTCGGGATTCCCGAACATCACGCCGATCTTCTCTCGGACTTGGTTCGTGAAAATGCAAAGGGTTTTCGTCTGGGCGATCGCGCTGGTCAGTTTCCGCATCGCCTGGGACATCAGCCGTGCCTGAAGACCCATGTGGGAGTCACCCATGTTACCGTCGATTTCCGCCTGCGGGGTCAGAGCCGCCACCGAATCGACGACGATCACGTCCAATGCGCCGCTCTTCACCAATTGCTCGGTAATCGTCAGCGCCTCCTCGCCGGAGTTGGGCTGGGAGATCAGCAGGTCATCCAGGTTCACCCCGATCCGCCGCGCATAGGAGGGATCCATCGCGTGTTCCGCATCGACGAACGCCGCCAGCCCGCCGGCCTTCTGGGCGTTTGCGATCACATGAAGGGCGAGGGTGGTCTTGCCGGAGGACTCTTGGCCATAAACCTCAACGATCCGTCCGCGGGGCAGTCCCCCAACCCCCAGCGCAAGATCAAGAGAGAGCGCGGCGGTAGAGATCACCGGAATATCTTTGGTCGCTTCCGCATCGCCCATGCGCATAATCGCGGTATCGCCAAACTCCTTCCGGATTTGACTTAAAACGGCATCCAATTGCGTATTTGAAGTTTTTTTCTCCGCCATGACAGACCTCTCTTTTCCCATAAACCAACGGTAGAAAGATTAGCATAAGAGGGGTTGAAATTAAAGCCAAAACCGGAGGGATCGCACGAAGAATTCCCTTTTGAAGCGGTTATTTGGCTTTAGGGAGCCATGTCTGGATATGCTTGCCATTCCAACCGTTGACGGAGGCGTAGTCGCACATGGTGATAAACCCATCCTTGGTAGGTATGCGGAACTCAAGCCGGTGCGCGAACGATTGGGACGCAATCCGCTCAACGGCCACCATGCCGTCCGCATCCGCCTTGATCGCAACCGGTTTGTTGTAGTCCGGATCCGTGTTTTCGTCGCGGGCGAGCGCGATGGAGATCGTCACGGTGTACCTCAGCCACGAGAACGAACGAGCCCTGACGACGGAATGACGAGACGAGGTTCGCCCGGCCACCTCCTAATAAAACGCCGGGAAGTCCAAACCCGATTAGACGATCGGGCAGGCGGAGCTTTGCCCTTAAACGCTACCTCCGTGGCCTCTGCGCCTCTGCGTGAGATAAAATCCGGTCCGGCGGACGCGACGGAGCGCGTCCCTCACCCGGTTTTGTAATTTCTGTTTTCGGCCATTGGGCGGTTGTTTGATGGCTGAGATTTTGGTATAGTATTGTCCATCGAGCGAATAACGAATGAGAGGCAATGCGACAGATTGCGCACTTGCGCGCGACATGCTGGAATGGAACGTTCCGGAAGAAGTTCTTGCAGTCCTGCTGAAGGACCGCTCAGCGGGACGCAATCTCATCTGGGCGAAGGATAGACAAGGAAGAATGGTGTATGGCAATTTCAGATGATATCAGACGAGGCGAGGGATATGAACTTGAATTCAAGCGCATTCCCAATGAAGACCGCGTGAAATACCTTAAGACGGCTATCGCATTTGCCAACGGAAAGGGCGGCAGCATCCTTTTCGGCGTCGCAAACGACGGAACTGTACATGGTATCGACAAGCAGCGTGTGTTTGCGGAAATGGATGGGATTGTTGACTCGGTTGTCAACGCCTGTTCACCTCGCATTCCGATTGACATAGGAATCGAAGACGTCGAAGGGAAGTCTGTCATCGTTCTCGATGTGCTTGCAGGATCGCGGTGTCCGTATTTCCTAAAGGCGGAGGGCGACAAGGACGGCGTCTATGTTCGTGTTGGCGCCACGACGCAACGCGCGGACGATGCGACGCGCCATGAACTCGCATTGGAGGCAGAAGGGCGCAGCTTCGACAGCGAGCCTTGTCCAAACGCGAAGATCACCGATGCCCGCATCGCCGCGCTATGCTCCAACATGTACCGCATTGCGCGCAGAAACGCGAGAGACGAATCGGAGCGCAAGGCGGTCAGGAAAATTACGGCAAATCAGCTCCAGGCGTGGGGCATCATTTCAAGGTCGCGGAACCGCTGGATTGCATCCAATACGTATGCTTTGCTGACAGGCGACAGGGCGTTCGCGACGCGCGTAAAGTGCGGTGTGTTCAAGGGGGACTCAAAGGCAGTTTTCGTTGACCGCCGCGAATTCACCGGCCCCATCTATGAACAGATCGAGGAGGCGCACAAGTACATACTGTCCAAGATCAACATGGGCTGTGTGTTCGAGGGCATCCAGCGAAGGGACCTCTACGAGCTGCCGCCGGACGCCTTGCGCGAACTCGTGGTCAACGCCTTTGCGCACCGCAACTATTTCGAACATGACGCGCCGATCTTCGTCGCCGTGTACGACACGCGCGTGGAGATCACGTCGCCGGGAGGCCTGCCGCGCGGGCTCACGGTCGAGAAGGTGCTTGCGGGGCGGTCGAAGATCCGCAACCACGCGCTTGCCGAGGCCTTCAACTACATGAAGGTCATCGAACATTGGGGGAGCGGCCTGCGGCGCGTGTCGAAGGAACTGGCAGAGTACGGGGTGAAGCCGCTGCAGCTCGAAGACGGCGGAATCGACGTGCAGATAAACGTGTTCCGAAATGCCACGCTGGGAGATGAGAACAATCGCTATGATGAAAGGGGGGCTCGGATTGGCAGACAGAAAAGTACACTGAGAGAGAATGGGGTTAATGACCCGATAAATGACCCGATAAATCTGCTTGACCTTATAAAAGAAAATCCGGCGCTCAATTATGGAGAATATGGCAAGATATTAGGGGTTTCTGAGGCAACTATTAAGCGCAGAATTACCGAACTCAAAAAACAAGGGAAAATTGTGCGCGTTGGGGCAAACAAAGTCGGCCATTGGGAGGTCGTTTGATGGTTGAGTTTTTGGTATACTACTCCCCAGAGAGCGAATGACGAATGAAAGGCAAATCGACAGATAGCGTTCTTGCGCGCGACATCCTGGAATGGAA
>DBXN01000106.1 GCA_002309585.1 Verrucomicrobia bacterium UBA1211 | reverse complement strand
CCGCAGGCGCACTCCCAGTCGTGGGTCGGCCCGAAGATGCGTTCACAGAACAGACCGTTACGCTCAGGACGGTAGGACCGGTAGTTGATCGTCTCCGGGTTACGGACTTCACCGTGGCTCCAGGAACGGATCGTCTCCGGCGAGGCGAGCGTGATGCTCACGGCATCATAGTGGCCGCCCGCGTCAAACATTCCGCCAAACAACTCTCTCACTGCATAAGGATTCATAATGGGGAAGACCTCCTGATGAAATTAGATTTGGGAAAACTCGGGGGTGGCTTGCGCGGCCGTATCCCCACCCAGCAGTTTCATGTCCAGGCAGAGCCCGCGGAGTTCGTGCATCAACACCGAGAAGGATTCCGGCATGCCCGCGTCCAACGTGTTCTCGCCCTTCACGATGGCCTCGTAAATCCTCGTGCGTCCGGCGACGTCGTCCGACTTGACCGTCAGCAACTCCTGCAGGGCATAGGCCACACCATACGCCTCGAGCGCCCACACCTCCATCTCGCCCATACGCTGGCCGCCGTACTGGGCCTTGCCGCCCAGCGGCTGCTGCGTGACGAGCGAATAAGGCCCTGTCGCACGGGCGTGGATCTTGTCAGTCACCAGATGGTGCAACTTCAGCATGTAAATCTGCCCGACCACCACGCGCTGGGCGAAAGGCTCACCGGTCCGTCCGTCGTACAGAACGGTCTTCCCGTCCGGACAGATCCACGGCACGGCGCCGTTCCCCTTGTTCTTCTCCTGAACCTGGCGGGCCTTGACCAGCATCTCGTCGATCTCGGACTCCTGCACGCCGTCAAACACCGGCGTCGCGGCATGGAAACCCAGCACCTTGCAGGCCAGCCCGAGGTAGGTCTCGAACAGCTGGCCGAGGTTCATNNTTCATGCGGGAAGGCACGCCCAGCGGATTCAGCACGATATCGACCGGCGTCCCGTCCGGGAGGAACGGCATATCGCAATCGGGCACGATCTTGGAGACGACACCCTTGTTTCCGTGACGGCCCGCGAGCTTGTCACCCACCGAGAGGTTCTTCTTCTCGGCGATGTAGACGCGCACCTTCTTGACCTCGCCACCCTCGACGAACCCGTCCAGATCGTCCAGCTCGCCGTTGCCTTCGGAACCCTCGTCAAGCTCGGCGAACTTCGGACGGAACCCGCCGATGATCTCTTCGATCTTCTGCTGGACCGGGCTGTCCGCGATCTGGATGTGATCGTAGTTCTTGGCCAGCCGGGCGAGCAGGGTCTTGGTGATCTTGCGGTTCGCGGGGATGATGATCTCATCGGTCCGCACGTCCTTGACATCCAGCGGGATCTTCTCGCCCAAGAGGATATTGCTGAGCGAGGTGGTCAACTCGGACTCCAGCTGCTCACGCTTCTTTTTACGCTCGGCCTCGATGTCGCGGACCTCTTTCTTCACCTCGCCCTCGGCCGCGTTGCCGGCCAGGGAGGAGCTGAAGAACCGGCGGTTCGCCTCCGCCTGCTTCTGGGTGCTCACCTTGACATCCATCACGATGCCGTAAACGCCGCTCGGGACGGTCAGCGAGGTATCCCGGACATCCGCCGCCTTTTCACCGAAGATCGCGCGGAGCAGCCGCTCTTCCGGCGCAAGCTCCGTCTCGCCCTTTGGCGTGATCTTCCCGACCAGGATATCGCCGGGACGGACTTCCGCGCCCACCCGCACGACACCGTCGCTGCCGAGATTCTTCAGCGCGTCCTCACCCACATTCGGAATATCGCGGGTGATCTCTTCGGGACCGAGTTTCGTGTCGCGGGCGCTCACCTCGAACTCCTGAATGTGGACCGAGGTGAAGACGTCATCACGCACGCACTTCTCGCTCACGAGAATCGCGTCTTCGAAGTTGTAGCCGCGCCACGGCATGAAGGCGACCATCAGGTTCTTGCCCAGGGCCAGCTCGCCCTGGTCGGTCGCGGGGCCGTCGGCCAGCGCGTCGCCCTTCTTGACCTTCTGCCCGACCTTCACGATCGGCTTCTGGTTGAAGCAGGTACCGGCGTTGCAACGGCGGAACTTCTGCAGCGGATAGTAGTAGATGCCCTTGGCGGGATCGCTCACCTCCGGATCGTCCTCTTTCTTCTTGGGAGGCATCTTGCCGTCCGGCGTCTGAATGATCTTCAGCGCGGAAGCGTAGGCGATCACGCCGTCGGCCTCGGCCAGCACGGTCACGCAGGAGTCGGCCGCCGCGCGCCACTCCAGACCGGTCGCCACAAACGGACGCTCCGTCTTCAGAAGCGGCACACCCTGACGCATCATGTTCGCGCCCATCAAGGCCCGGTTCGCGTCGTCGTGCTCCAGGAACGGGATCAGGCCGGCCGCGATGGAGATCACCTGCATCGGCGAGACGTCCATGAACTGCACACGGTCCGGGGGAAGGTCCACGAAGTCGGTCTTGTACCGGCAGGTCACGCGCTCGGTGGTGAAGCGTCCCGCCGAGTCGGTCAGGGAGTTCGCCTGAGCGATGACATACTTCTCCTCCTCGTCCGCCGACATGTAGACGACCTCATTCGTCACCTTGCCCTTCTTGACCACGCGGTACGGGCTCACGATGAAGCCGAACTCGTTGATCTTGGCGTAGATGCCGAGCGAGGAGATCAGACCGATGTTCGGGCCTTCCGGCGTCTCGATCGGGCAGATGCGGCCGTAGTGGGAGGGATGGACGTCGCGGACCTCGAAGCCCGCGCGCTCGCGGCTCAAACCGCCGGGACCCAACGCCGAGAGACGGCGCTTGTGCGCCAAACCGCTCAACGGGTTCGTCTGATCCATGAACTGGGAGAGCTGGCTGCGGCCGAAGAAGTCCTGCACCACCGCCGAAAGGGATTTGCTGTTCACCAGCCGGGAGGGAGACAGCGTGCCGGTCGAGGAATCGAACACCATGATCCGCTCCAGGATCAGCCGGCGCGTACGCGCCAGGCCCACGCGGCACTGGTTCTCCAGCAGCTCGCCCGCGGTACGGATGCGGCGGTTGCCGAGATGGTCGATATCGTCCACCTGCTCGCGGCCCATGTAGATGTTGAGCAGCAGCCGGATCGCCTCAACCACGTCGATGCCGGTGTCGTGAAGGGTCCGGAGGCTCTCGGGCACCTTGTCGCCCAGATTCAGGCGCTGGTTGATCTTGTGGCGGCCGACCTTGCCGAGATCGTACCGGCTCGGATCGAAGAAGAGACGGCGGATCAGCGTCTTGGCGTTGGAGGCCGTCGCGGGATCGCCGGGGCGCAGCCGTTTGTAGATGTCGCGCAACGCGTCATCTTCCGTATGGATGCCGGCCTTGGCGTCCTCGCGGAGGGTCTTGATCAGCACGCCCTCGTCCATCGAGACATCGACCACTTCGATGTAATCCAGATTCGTCTCGGCCAGGGTCGCCAGCAACGTCGGGGTGATCGGGTCGTACCGCCGGGCCAGAACCACCTGCGCGTCCACGTCGATCAGGTCGTCCTTCATGACCAGCTGCTCAAGAACCGCCGGATCGTACTCCGCATGGACATCAAGGGATTTGAAGGTATAGAAAAGCTTGAGGATATCCTCGTCCGTCCCGAATCCGAGCGCGCGAAGGAAGGTCGTCGCGTAGAACTTCCGGCGCCGGCGCCGGCGGTCCATGTAGACCCACATCAGGTCGGCGGAATCGAACTGGACCTCGATCCACGAACCGCGGTCCGGGATCAGGCGGACGGAGTAGAGCATCTGGCCGTTCGGATGCGGCGTCTTCTCGGAGCAGATGCCGGGCGAACGGTGCAGCTGGGAGACGATCACCCGTTCGGCGCCATTGATCACAAACGCCCCGTCACGGGTCATCAGCGGGATCTCGCCCATGTAGACGCTCTCCTCGCGGATGTCATCGCCGTCCTTCAGCCGGAAGGTCGCGTTCAGCGGCGCGGCATAGGTCTCCCCATCCGCCAACGCCTGCAAAAGGGGATATTTCGGTGTGCCGATCTCATATTTGACAAAATCGAGGGTATACCGGCCGTCCACGCTGTAGATCGGGAACACCTCATGGAAGATGGCCTGAAGGCCCTTCTCTTCACGTTTACCGGGGGCGACATCGACCTGCAGGAAGTCCTGATACGACTGCGTCTGGAGGGCGATCAAATCCGGCGGCTGAATGACGGCATTCAGCTTGCCAAACATTTTCCGTTCAACCATTTGCCTACCTCTATAAAAAAGGTTGTGTCAGATCTGTCCGCCTGACGGCCGATCCGGCCCCGGCCCGGTTACGAATGGAAGTGTGGTAAGCGGCCACTTAGTTAACTGATTCGCACTTCGGGTAACGCCGGATCCGCCCAAAAACGGACCCGATACGGAAAACCGGGCCAACGCCCGCTTTTCCCAGAAAAACAAACTAATAGTTTGACATATCAACGTGAGAAAAGCAAGCCCCGCGTTAAAAAAACGCATGGCCGGATGTCCGGGCCCACGGTGAGCGCTGTGGGTAACACACGACACGCGTCATGCGACATGCGACACGCCAACCACGAAACGACCTGCCTTCAGACATCCGGCTTCTGTTCCCCGACAACCTTTTAACCCTATTAACCGTTTAATCTTTTAATCGTAATTGATCCTTCCCCCGGTCCCATGCTAAACTGATACCCGTAATACGTAAGTTGTCAACTGAAAGGAAAAGCACATGGGAAGAATCGGTTTTGTGTGGTTCGCGATCCTGTTGGCTGGATGCTGCGCGGTCCGTCACCAGCCGCCGACCGATCCGAAAACGGAACCGGAGACAGTCGCACCGGCGCTGAAGATGGAGACGATCTCCTTTGATGCCAGCGATCCTTATTCCTCGGTAGAGACAGAGGATCCGGTCAAACGGGCTGAGGAATGGAAGGAGTCGTGCAGGTCGAGTTACGGAACGACATGGCCGGAAGGCTCCTCCATCACATGGACCGATGGTGGCGGGATCATTCATTTTACCAACACGGCCGAGAACCTTCTGAAGATCCTCAGGGGAATAAGCAATAATATGCCTGGTTACGGCCCGTCGAGCACGCTGATCGAGATGGACGTTCAGATCGTCGAGGCGGGGCCGGAGGCGTTGGCGGCGGTCGGCATCGGCGGCCAGGGGCATCTTGACAACGCGGCGGAAAAACGGGAAATGCTGCTGAAACGGGATGACGCCCGGCTGTTTGAAACCTTTCATCTGATTACAAAAAATGGACAGGAGAGCGTGGCCAGTGCGGCAACCGAATACATCTATCCGACCGAATACGAGATCGGGCCGTACAGCGCGGCGACCAATGACACGCCGCGCACATCGGACATTGCGACGGTTGTCCCCGCGAATTTCGAAACCCGCGAAGTCGGTACCCGCCTCCAGTTTATACCGGATGTGGCCCCCGATTTAAGCTCGAGCTCCCACATCAGATTCATGATGAACGTC
>DBXN01000052.1:6140-7447 GCA_002309585.1 Verrucomicrobia bacterium UBA1211 | reverse complement strand
TGCCAGCTCCACACGCAGGCGTTGACGCAGGGACGCATCTGCAGCGTGGCGTCGCCGCCGAGCGAAGCACCCGGCTTGAAGGTTGTGTAGTCGTTGCCATTGTCGGACGAGCTTTCGCCGATGACGAATCCGAACGATCTGCTGTTGTCCTTCCATCCAGTTCCGTTCGCGCCGCTTCCGCCGGTGCAGTCCTCGAATGCAAGGGTGAACTTGTGCCAGCCGGCGGCGAGCTCAACCGTTCCGCGCGCCGTGGCGCACTTGCTGGCGCTCTTGCACACCTGAGCGCCGTCCACGTCGAAGCGGATCCAGTCGTCATAGTTGCCCGCGAACGTCCACTGGCCGGCCTTGTCCTCCGGCACATAGAACTCGCCGCGCGTGGCGATCGTCGTATAGCGGCGGATGGGATTGCTGCCGTAGTTCTTGTTGGCGAAGGTCCAGAAGTCTGCCGATGCGTACGGATAGCTCCACGCCGTTTCCGTGACCTGATCGATCACATATCCCGCGACGGCGTATGGATAACGCTCGTCGGAGTACTTCGCCACCTGCGCGTTGACGCCGTCCGCGAGCTTGATGCCGCCCGCGAATGCGGAGGTGGCCCGCAGGTCGTTGCCCTCAGTGTTCTCCACTGTGAGCTTGCCCAGCAGCGCGCCCTGCATCTTGTCGTCGTCCGTGCGGCTTCTCGTGAAGTTCGCCGCGCCCTTGATCGTGAGGTCGCTCGCGCCGGAAAGGCCCTGGTTCCAGTTCACATAGTAGCTGGCGAGATCAAAGGTGACGCTGCCGCCAAGCTTGTCGTAGCCGAAGAACACGGGGTAGCCCACCGCGCCGCCCCACGCGCCGTTCACGTTCACGAACTCGCCGTCCTGGAGGTCAACCTTGGTGACGCCCGGCACGCGATGTCCGTTGAAGCCGCTTGATCCCATTTCGAACCTGCCGCCCTCCAGTGTGACCCAGTGGCGTCCTTCCGTGGCGCCAACGCCGTTGCCGTAAGCCCAGGAATCGGGGCTTTCCGTGTCGTCGTCGTTCGTCGTGATGCCCTTCACCTTCAGGACGGCGTTCTCACGCACGTACGTCTCGGTGCGCGGGCTGTCGTATCCGGCGAACATGACGATCCCCGAAGCGTCGAGCTCGCCGCCCACGTCAACCGTGTGCACGGACACAACCGCGGGATTCTGGCTCCAGCGGCCCACATGGAGTTCGCCGGTCACCTTCACCTTTGCACCGGGATCGATCACGATGCGGCCATGCGCGGGACCCTTTCCGGAAGAACCATTTGTGCTGAGGTGCATATTCTTCACAGTCAGGTCAGA
>DBXN01000052.1:942-6079 GCA_002309585.1 Verrucomicrobia bacterium UBA1211 | reverse complement strand
AGCGCAAGCCCGTACTCGGCGTTGTTTCCAGGTCCGTACACGTAAGTGTTGCCGGCAGTCTGGTTCACGTTGATCACGCCCTGCACGTCCATCATGCCCGTCGCCTGCGGACGAATGTCGATCGCGCCGCCGGTGGACGTGATGTTGATCTCGTCGAACTGCGGCCCCGTTCCGCTTCCGGGCATGAAGCCGAACGAACCGCCCGTGTGCGTCACGTTGATTTTCTTGGCCTTCGATCCCTCCTTCAGGAAGAAGCCGCCGGAGGTATGCGTAAGCGCAATGTCGGTCTGGGCGTCGAAGCCGTTTGCCAGATACGTGTTGCCGCCCGCAATGGCGAAAGTGCCAACGGTCGTCTCTCCGGAGATGTTGTGCGTTCCGTTCTCCACCCTGACCTGCCCGCCGCCGAGAAGGCCCCCGTTGTAGTTGACGGTCGATCCGCCCTTCATCGTAAACGTTGCACCTTCCGCGACATTGACGACGCCATTGATCGTCGTGGTGCCGCTCTCGGCGGAGAGCGCGCCGCTACCAGCGCCCACGATGAGCGGAGCCGTCGCTGGATAGGTGGTCGAATAGCCGTGCAGCGTGCCGTTGTCGAGCGTAATGCCGCCTGGCACGTTGATGGTCGCCGATTCCGGACGGAACACGCCGCCTTCCGTGATCAGGACGGATTCGACGTCGATCGGCAGGCTGATGAGGCCGAAGTAGCCCGTGTTCTTGATCGTGAGCTTCTTGCCCGGGCCGAATATGCCGCCCATCGCAGTGGCGGCGGTACCAGAGCGCCCGCGCACGTCGAAGCGGTCTAGGCCGCCAATCGTCGCGTCGTCCGCAAGCTCGATGCGGCGGAATGACGACGACCACGACGCATTGTGCGTCGTGCGCCCGTCGAGCGAGTCGTTCACGATCGCGCCGCGTCCGTCCGGACCATTACCCTCGATCGCAAATATCTTGTGCTGGGTGATCTCCGCGCGGGCCGAACTGTTGTTGCCGCTGTCCGTATTCTCGCCGATATAGTTGAGGTTGAACTGGCTACCGGGCCCGACCGTCACGGTACCGCCGCTCGTCGCGCTGTCGGTACCGAGGCTGTTCTCGCTGGCATCCGCGCCCAGCACGACTTTGCCGCCTGTGATGACAAGGTTCTGGGCGTCAAGACTCGCGCCATTCAAGGTGAGGGTTCCGGTTCCCGTCTTGGTGATGGTACCCTGACCGGTCAAGGTGCCCGTCCCCGTGAGCGTGATGTCGGAGGCCGTATCCATGGTGATGTTCCCCACCGCGATGGCGCCCGGGATCGAGACCGATTGGGCCTCGGCTGGGATGGAACCGCTGAACAAGGCATCACCACCGGCGGTGAACGCCACTTTGGCCGCATCGCCCGCCAGCGTCCAGGCGGCGATGGTGGCGGACCACACCGCCTCGTCCGCGGTTTCGGCGGCGTACGTGAAGACCGTCGGGACAACATCGGAGGAGGTAACCGTCAGAATCAGCTCGCCCGCGCTGGAAAGGCCGAGCGAGAGATCATCGCGGTCCTGAAGCTGGAAACGAGCGAGATCGCCCTGCGAGAGGAACGCGCCGCTGGTGAGCGTGTAGACTGTCCCGAGCGCGCCGGGCGCGCCGGAGACCGTCACATTGACCGTACCCGAAGCAGGCGGGACCAGTTTTCCCAGCCGTCCCTGAAGCTCCCCGTTCTTGAGGTTGAAGGCGAGCGCCGTTCCGTCGGCCGCCGTCACCGCGTTCGCGATCGTCTGCTTGTCGGGGCTGTCCATCTCCAGCGTCGAGGCCGCGTTGGCCGTGTCGGACACCAGGTTGATGGCGACCGACCCCAAACCCTTGATGTTGGCGATGACAAGCTTACCGCCCTTCACGGTGGCGGCCGAGGAGAAGTTGCACCCGTTCGGTTTCATGATGAGCGTGCCCGCGCCGGTCTTGATCAGCGCGCCGCCGCCTGACGCCCCGCCGGTCCAGGTGACCGTGTAGCCCTGCGTGTCGAGCGTCATCGCCTTATCCAGCGTCAGACCCCAGTCGTTGAGGTTTCCCGTGTTGACCGGCCCCATGATCTCGAAGTTGTCTGTCGCATAGATCGTCTTGTCGCATCCGTCGAGATGGAGCGTGTAATCCTTAACCATCGCGCCAAAACCCTGCGCGCCGATGTAGAACGTGGGGACCTTGACATAGCAGTTGTAGTTGCTGTACTTCAGCACGCCGCCCGCCTCGATCACGCCGGAACCGGACTCGTCACCGTCAAATCCCACATGGGAGTTCTCTTTCAGGCCCTCGGTTCCCACCTGATAGATCCCGTTCACCTTCAGGTAGCCCTTCACCGCAACGCGGCAGGCCTTGTTCGCGGAGATGACCTTATCGAACTCGGCGTAGCCGCCCTGTTGGATGACCAACGCGATCCCGCTGCCGTTCGTGCCCGACGTCCCATCCGTACTGGTGCCGGTGAAGAGTTTGCCGTAAACCTTCGATCCGTTCGGGACCGTATACGAATAGGCGTATTTGCCGGCTGTCCAATCCTCCGTGAAGTGGATCTCACCGCGAAGGGCATGGGACGCTTCGTTGTCCGTCGTCGCCGCATCGGGTTTGGTCGCCGTGGCGCCGCCCGCGAAAGTCGCCGCCGCGGTCGCGAAATCGACGAGATAGCCGCCGCTGAAGGCCACCGGGCAAGTAAACGTCGGGGCGCCCGCGTCGGCGCCGCTTGTGACTTTCGTCACGGTGAGCGTCGCATCCCCCCCGACCGTCACCGCCCCCGCGCCGGAGAAGGTGACCGTCCCGACCGTCACGGCCGAATCGAGCGTGACCGCCAAGGCATCGCCGGTGTTGAAAACACAGGTGTCATTCCCCGTGAAGGCAACCGACTCCACACCCCAGTTCGCCGCGGTGGAGAACTTTCCGTCCCCGCCCGCACCCGTCCACGTATATGTCGCCGCGGAACACGTACCGACAACGGCCGCCAAAGCCGCCGAAAACACACCTACTCTTTTCATGCCGCCCGAATCCTTTCCTCCAAGAACCTTCCAGTCCCAAGTCCAAACCGACCGTGAAAACAAGTTTGTTTATTATGCCCTATCCCACCTGCTGATTTCAAGGGCAAAAGGGGTTAAGTCCGTTTCGCACCCGACCCCTCTTCGAAACCGAACTTCCGGATGTCGATCTCGTCCACCTCGAACGGCTTCGCCGTCTTCCAGCCACCCCGTGTGTAATCCGGGAAGTCGATCGCCGCCGAGCGCGCGTTCACCGACTTCTCGGAGAGTTCCACGATCGAGCTGTAGGTCGCGAGGTCATAGACGTCCGTGTCCAGCGGCAGCCCGTTCTGCAGACAGTACGCCCAGCGCAGGTCCATGATGAAGTCCATCCCGCCGTGGCCGCCGANNCTTCTTCGCGATGTCGCCCGCGACTTTCCAGAACGGGTGCTTGTACGTCTCCCGGATCCGCTCCGCCTTCTCCGTGTCAAAGTACGCATGCGCGGCACCGTCCCCCACCTTCGTCTCAAATCCGACCCGGTACTCGGGATAGGCGCGGAAGATCCCCTTCGTCCCCATCAGCAGCCCGCCGCGCGAATAGGGCCGCGGCGTGCAGACATTGTGCGTGAGCTGGATCGTCCGTCCCCCGACCGTCCGAATCAGGCTGACGTTGACATCACCCTTAACCATCTTCGCCGTGTGCCGCCAGTCCCCCTCCGGGAAATTCTCCCGGCCGTACAGCTCGAACGAGGCGCTTTTCGTCTCCATCGAGACGAGATAGTCGAAACGGTCACCCCGGTTGATGTTCATGCACCTCCCGGCGGGAACGAGACCGTGCGTCGGGTAGTAATTCCCGTGATGCGTCTTGTGGCGCTCGATCCGCCAGAAGACGCCATCGACCGGATTGTACTGCAGCGCGCGCTGGTCGTGCGAATACCCCACCTCCGCCTGGATGATCTCGCCCAGCAACCCCTTGTGGACCAGGTTGAACGCCAGCATCTCATATTCGCCATACGTGCAGTTCTCCAGCATCATGCAGTGCCGGCGGTTCCGCTCAGCCGCCTCCACCGTCTGCCAGCACTCCTCCAAATTGAAGACCCCCGGCACCTCCTGCAGAACATGCTTGCCGTGATCCATCGCGTAGACGTTGATCGGGCAGTGGAGCGGACGCGGCGTAGCCGAGTAGATGACATCCACATCCTCGATGTCACACAGGCGCTTCCAGTCGTCCTCGGTCTTCCCGTACTCCTTGGCGGGCGGCAACCCCTTCTCCTTCATCCAGTTCCTCGCCGCCTCAAGCCGCGCCGGATTGATGTCGCAGATCGCCGAAACCCGGCATCCAGGAATCTGCGAGACCCGATGTACCGCCGCCGTGCCGCGGCTGCCGATCCCGATGAACCCGATCTTGATGGTCGGAATCGGGGCCACGCGAAATCCGTGCATCGGCGCCCCGACCGCCGCCGCGGCACCCGCCTTCGCGAACGCCCCGGCCGCCATCGCCGCCACGCCCATCCATGCCGTTCCCCGCAAAAAATCACGCCTGCTCTGCTCCATACTCATCCCCTTTCTTTAGGTCGCTTCCAGTATAGCGCACCCCCAACCGTACAATCAAGGAGAATGGCCTATCCGCCGAGAAAGGTTGAGCGTTGAGAAGTTGAGCGTTGAGCGTGGATAGTTACACCTTTATAATCTCAATATTCACAAATGAGGCAATCGCAAAATGTGATGTGGCAAAGACGACCTCGCCCTTGCAGCAAGGCCGAGGCGACCTTGCTGCATCGAGAACGGCAGGTTTTGAAACGTGCGATTTCACATTCCCGCACGAGACGCGGGCGGGGTTTTTAACCCTTTAACCTTTTCATCTTTTAACCTTACCTGACGCCCCATTCGCGGTTCGGTTCCGGGCCCATCCACAGCTCAAGCGTGCCGCCCTTCAGGACCTCTTTCGCGTCGACCAGGAAGGTCTTCTGCGGCTTGCCGTTGAGTTCGGCCCGCTGCACATACTTGTTCACGCGGGAGGCGCCGTGCGCCTTGACCGTAAAGGTCTCGCCGCGCCCGAAGCGTTTTCCAAGGTCAATCACCGCCTCCTCGTAGAGGGGGCTGGCGATCTCATAAACCGGTTCCGCCCGGCAACCGCCGTCGGTCTGGAAGAGCCCCAGCGCCGCCATCACCAGCCATGC
>DBXN01000052.1:319-818 GCA_002309585.1 Verrucomicrobia bacterium UBA1211 | reverse complement strand
CTGCACCACCGGATAGGCCGCGTAATTCTCATTCGGCGCATTGAAACGCACGCTGTCGCTGCGCTCAAAACCCCACTTCAGGCGTTCGAGGAAACGTTCGCGCCCGATCATCTCCACGAGCGCCGGAACATCCTGCGGCACAAAGTAGGTCAGCTGCCAGGCGTTACCCTCCGTGTAGCTCTTACCGTTAAAGGGATTGAAATCCTTCTCCCACTCCCCCGCCGCGTTTTTGCGGTGGCAATAGCCGCTTTCAGGATTGACAGCGTTCTTCCACCACATACCGCGTTCGGAGAAGGTCTTGTACGCGGCCTCNNTCGTCACCGATGGCCTTCGCGAACTGTCCGACCGTCCAGTCGTCAAAACTGTATTCCATCGAGTTGGAGAACATCCCCTTGTCGCTCGGCACATAGCGGTGTTCCAGATAGGCGGGGAGGTTCCGGTTTCCGGCGCGCCCGCTGTTGATGACCTCCTCCGGCGTGGTCTGCATCTTCACGAACGC
>DBXN01000052.1:0-142 GCA_002309585.1 Verrucomicrobia bacterium UBA1211 | reverse complement strand
AGGTTCCAGAAGGTGTTCCAAAAGGCATCGCACCCCAGCGCCCGGGCGTCGGGATCGGCGAACTTCTGCACACGCCCCAACGCATCCGTCCAGCGGCCATCCGCATCGCTGAAGAGGTTCCGGCACAGGCTGCGGTACATGT
>DBXN01000164.1:22393-24433 GCA_002309585.1 Verrucomicrobia bacterium UBA1211 | reverse complement strand
CACCCCGCCACAACACGGGATACGCAATCCCGTTCGCCGACACCTCGGCGAGATTTTTGACATTACCCAAATCAAGCATGATCCGCTCGTTCGGCGCGAGCGCATGATCAACCTTCACCGTCTTCGTGTAGGTCGCCGTACCGGAGAAGTACCGAATCCCCTTATCGGCATGGTCGGTCCACGAAATCAGTTTGGGAAGCGTCACCTTATCGGGCGCGCCCCAGCCGGCGGGGAACGCGAGTTCCCAAGCACCGGTGATCCGCTGCGGCGCGGGCACCGAGGCGGCAATGTTGATCTCCTTGCCGGAGGCCATCTTGGCCGTCGCCGTCATCGTCTTCCACGCCGCCAGCGTCGGGCGGCCCTTCGCGTCGGCGGACCACTGGTAGTCCGGCGCCGCTTCGGACTTCTCCGCTTCGGGCGGGAGAGTCAGCGTGGCGTTCTCCGGCAGTTCAACTGTCTTCACCTTCCCGTCCAGCCGATAGGTCACAACCGACTTTTTCACGGTCAGATAGATCGGATCACCGCCCAGATTGTTCCCCATCTTCGCGGAAAGGGTTCCGTTATCCACCAGCGAACGGAGTTTCGCAGTGACATCCACCACCGTCTTCTGCGGCGGCTTCCAGTTGGGATCGACCACACCGTAGATCGCCATTGAGACCAGGGCCTTGTCCGGCACCGTCACGGTCTTGTGCTCATCAACGATCACCCGCTTGGTCTGATTGTCCAACGAGTACTCAACCAGAAGCTGTTTCGGGATCATTGCGGCGGGATCCCGTCCGAACGTGTTGTTCTCGACCAGAATCGGCTTGCCGAGNNCTGCCGTACCAGACTGGTCACCATCATGGCTTCCGGCGGTTCCTCATCCGGGAAGGAGCCGTATTCAGCCTTGATGATCTCAAGCGTGTGGGTCTCCTCAGGAAGCGCCTCGGGCGCGAAGTCCCGGATCACCGTCTGCGCGGCGACCATGTGGTCACCTTTGTCCGCCGCGCGGAAAACGACAAACACCGAACCCGACGGCTCGAAATCCAACGTCACGATCGTGCGGCCGTTCTCCACCCGGTACAGCGGCGCGCGCACGGCGCGGCCGGTGGTGGCGTCCCACAACTCCGGCACGCGGCCGGCCGTCCGGAAGGAGGCATCGAACCGGATGGAGGAGGGATTGACCGTCGAGAGGAAATAGGCCTCCGTCCCGTCATCATAGCGGCGGTGGATGAACGCGGGGTCAACCCCTTCCGTCAGGCAAACGAAGTCCGGCTCGATCGCCAGTTTCTTCAACGCCTCCTGCGGCGTGCAGGTCAGAACGCCCTTCGCCCAGATCGCGTCCGCCAGCGCCTTCACCTCCTGGTCGGCCTTCGGATAACCGGCCAATCCCGGCGAACGGAGCGGCTTCACCCGCCCGACGATCACCGCGCCCTTCTCCTGCAGCGCGCCGATCACGCGCAGCGTCGCCGGCGTCATCGTCTCGTCGTCCGGCAGCACCAGCATCCGGTAGCGGGTTCCGCCCGGCACCACCAGATTCCCGTTCTCGACCTTCAGCGCCTTCAGCGCATCCGTCGCGCACCAATCCCAATCATACCCCTTCGGCAACGACCCGCGCGAACCGTTGTTCGGCGCATCCTCGCCGCAATAGAAGAGCGCGTCACCCACGAACACACCCTCCTGGAGCATGTATTGGCAACGGCTCTGGTAAGTCACCCAATCCTTGCCTTGGTCCCACCACGTCAGGGTCCGCTCGAAGTGCGTCCCCCACTGCCCCATCGTCATACCGGGATAGTAGGTCGGCTTCGTCCAAGGCTGATGCGTATACCGATGATAGATGATCCGGTTCACGCCCTTGCAGTAGACCTGGTCGCCCTGCGCCTTCAGCCCATAGGGATCCTTCAGCCACTTGCCGCTCTCGGGTGAGGCCGTGAACGCCTCGGCGCCGACAAACCGCCGGCCCCAGACATGCGCCAGGGCGGCGGGGAACTTGGAATTGCCGACGCTCCCGCCGATCCCGCGCTGGACCCAGAACTCGCCCATCGGGACATCGACATCCTG
>DBXN01000164.1:21412-22243 GCA_002309585.1 Verrucomicrobia bacterium UBA1211 | reverse complement strand
ACGGCACCAGCGAATAGCCGCACCGCGCCGCGAATGCCTTGTCGAATCCCTGCGTCCAGTTCTGGACATCGACTTCGTAACTGTCCACCAGAATGTTGTTCAGGCCGCTTTCAACCTTGCCCGCCAACGGTCCGAGGTATTTGCAGAGTTTCCCGACATACGCCTCGAAATGGTAATCCATCGCCTCTTTGCTCAGTTTGTCGACCTCGAACCCGCGCCCGTGGCTGGAGGCCGGATGGTTGCATCGGCCGTTCGCCGCATACCCGATCCGCAACAGCTTCCAGTTGCCCGCCGGCGCATCCCACGTCAGTTTACCGTCCTTCCCCATCCGCTGGGTCAGATTGACGACAGCCTGGGCGGGAACCACCTGATCGGCGGTAGCNNGGTAGCCGTCAGCGTGTCACGCTTGAAAGAGGAGCGGCTGCGGAAGATCTTCCCCTGAAGCCCGGAAAGGGCGAGTTTGCGCTCCAGCGACAACTCAGCCAACTGATAGGTGGAGGTGTCCGATTTAAAGGTGAAAGCGATCCGGAAGGCCGTCGCCTCAACCGGATCGAAGGGGAGCGCGCGCAGCACGTTGTCCTGCCGCCCGTTCCGTGAGAGCTGGATCTGGAAGGTCCCGACCGGCTTGAAGGTCTTGCCGTCGGCGGCGGCCTCGACCGTGGCGGTGCAGTTTTCACCCCGCGTGTTCGCGCTCCGCAGAGCGAAAACGAGCGAGGTCGCGCGGTAGGGCTTCTGGAAGGAATAGGTGAAGGTGTTGCTCTTTCCATCCTTCCGGCGAAGGGTCATCGGCCGATCCAGTTTCCCGTCTATCAGACGGCCGAGGGCCGCCGC
>DBXN01000164.1:1331-21336 GCA_002309585.1 Verrucomicrobia bacterium UBA1211 | reverse complement strand
GCGATGTCCTCGTAGAACCCGTGCGGATCGGGCGGTTGCCGAAGCGTGCCGTTGAAGGTTGTCGGCCCGGTCACGTCCGTTTCGGTGAAAACGACGAACTTCATGCTGTTCTTCGCGGGATTCCACGGTCCGCCCGACGAAGACCATCCGCTGCAGTTCGGAAGGCAGAGTTCCAGCCCGAGCCGGCGCGCCTCGGCCGCGGCGTGTTTGATCACATCGAACCACTCGGGCGTGTTGTACGCGATGGGACCCTCCGGGATATCGCATCCGGCGTCAAAAATCTGCGCCCCACCGAGCCCGATCGCCTTCATCGCCTCCAGATCGGCCGTGATGCCCTCCTTGGAGACATTCCCGTTCATCCAGTGCCACCAGGTGTGCGGCTTGGCCGAGTTCGGCGGATTCTCAAATCCCTTCTGCAGCTCCGCCGACGTGACGCAAAATGCCGATCCGGCAAGCGCCGCGACCGTGACAAACAAACTCACTCTTTTCATCGCTGTCCCATCCTTGCTCGTTTGAACACTTCCCCAATAAATGCCCATTAGTATATACCATCGGCGATACAATGACAGTTTAAATTTCCATTCCATTTCCTTATCTCTCTCCCCTCCCCCTCGCGCCCGTCACTCTTCTCCATTATTGGATTCCAATTCGGACGCGACAGGGGTATACTGTTTTATTCTTTTATTCACGGCAATCGAAAGCGAGGATCGAATGGCATTTGGACGCGAAGAAGTGCTGGCCTACCACAAAGGCGGCAAAGTCGGTGTGCGGTTGACCGCCCCCCTGAAGACGCAAAACGATCTCTGTCTGGCATACACCCCGGGTGTCGCCCACGCGGTGAAGGAGATCGCCGCCCATCCGGAATCGGTTTTCGACTGCACGGCGAAACGCAACCTCGTGGCGGTGGTCTCGGACGGCACGGCGATTCTGGGGCTGGGTGATCTGGGCGCGACCGCCAGCATCCCGGTGATGGAGGGCAAGGCCGTTCTCTTCAAATCCTTCGGCGATGTCGATGCCTGGCCCGTTCCGCTCAACCATTGCCGGATGAACGGCGCGAACACGGGAAAGACCGATCCGCAGCGGGTCATTGACGCCGTGATGGCGCTCGCCCCGATGTACGGCGGCATCAATCTGGAGGACATCGCCGCCCCCGCCTGTTTTGAGATCGAGGACCGTCTCACCGAGGCGCTCGACATCCCGGTCTTCCATGACGACCAGTGGGGCACCGCCGTGATCGCCCTTTCCGGACTGATGAACTACGCGGAACTCTCCGGCCGCGCGATGGCCGATCTGCGGGTCGTGATGAACGGCGCCGGCGCCGCCGGTATCCGCATCGCAGACATGTGTAAGGCGGCGGGCGTCCGCGACCTGACTATGTGCGACAGCAAGGGTGTGATCGCCGCGTCCCGTACCGATCTGAACGCCCACAAACGCCGCCATGCGGTCGACACCCCGCTCAAGACCCTCTCCGAGGCGATCAAGGGCGCCCACGTCTTCATCGGCGTGTCGGTCGCGAACTGCCTGACCGCAGACGACATCCGCCAGATGGCCGACTATCCCGCGATCTTCGCGATGGCCAATCCCGACCCGGAAATCGACCCCGCGATCGTCGCCGCGACGCTGGGATCAAAACCCTACGTCATGGTCACCGGACGGTCGGACTATCCCAACCAGATCAACAACGTTTTGGGATTCCCCTACCTCTTCCGGGGCGCGCTTGACGCCCACGCCCGGACCATCAACACCGAGATGAAGGTCGCCGCCTCCAAGGCGCTCGCCGCCCTGGCGAGACAGCCCGTCACCGATGCGGTCAAAGCCCTCTACCCGCAGGAGAATCTGGTCTTCGGAAACGGCTACATCATCCCGAAACCTTTCGACAAGCGGCTTTTTGTGGAGGTCTCGTTCGCCGTTGCGAAAGCGGCGGTCGAATCCGGCGCGGCCCCGGCGGACACCGACCTTGCCGCCATTCGCGCCTCGCTGGAGGCGCGGCAGTAGAAAGCGGTTACTTCCGCCGACTCCCCGTAACGGACAACACCTCCCCATCGGCAACACTTTCAGGGACCGCAGAGCGTCCCCGTCAACCGCTTTATCCCGCATACTGGGGGTAACTCGAAAAGGTTTGATGTTTGGAACGGTTTGCGGTAAGATAATAACAAACTGAAGAGAGCATTTAGTGAAAGTGTGGTGTGTTTATGGGCAAAACACTTCGAGTTGGCATGGTTGGCGGAAGCCTGAATTCCTTTATGGGGGAAATTCACCGGCAGGCGATCGCGCGAAGCGGTTGTCTGGAACTGGTCTGCGGCGCTTTTGGCTCAACCCGAAACAGTTCGTACGAGACCGGGAAGCAGCTGGGGCTGCCGACCCGCCGCGTATACGGCACCTACCGCGACCTCTTCCGCCGGGAAGCCGCGCTCTCTCCGGAGGAGCGGATCGACTTCGCGACGGTCATTACCCCCAATGCGATGCACTATCCGATCGCAATGTCGGCCATCGACGCCCATTTCCCGATTTTTTGCGAGAAGCCCTTCACCTGCAACATGGACGAGGCGCTGAACCTGACGCGTAAACAGCAGGCCAGCGGCATCCGGTACGGCATCGCGATGGTCCTGCCCTGTTATCCCATGTTCCGAAAGGCGCGGTCGCTGATTCAAGAGGAGCAGGCGATTGGCGTGATCCGCAAAGTGGTCGTCTCTTGCGAGATGGGTTGGATGGCTCCCCGGCTGGAGGTGAACGGAAACCGTCAGGCCGGTTGGCGATCCGACCCCCGCCGGAGCGGACAGGCCGGCTGTGTGACCGATCTGGGTGCCCATTGCTTCTACGCGGCGGAGTGGTTGACCGGTTTGACGGTCAGTGAAATCTGCGCCGACACGCGGCCCACCGTTCCCGGACGGATCCTGGATGACGACTGCACCATCCTTCTCCGGTTCGAGAACGGAATCCGGGGTGTTCTGCTCGCCAGCCAGATCGAAACCGGATCGGCGGGCGGGATCACCGCCAAGATCATCGGCTCCAAGGGCACGCTGATCTGGCGCCAGGCTGATCCCGACCGTATCCGGATCATTGGGGTTGACGGGTCAGTCGGAGAGATCGTTTCGGACGCCGTTGAGACACCGCGCACCGTCTCGCCGGAATGTCCCCCGACGCCCTTCGGAAACAACGAGGCCTACATCCAGGCGCTGACCGATGCCTATATCGCCTTCGCGGAGTACCTGACTGCCGGAAAAGACGCCGAACGTCACACGGCCAGCTTCATGTCCATCACGGAAGGGTTGCGTTCGGTCGCCTTCGTGGATGCCGTTCTGAAGAACACGGCCGTTCCGCCGCCGCCCCAGGACGACACCCCGCCGCCACCTCTGCCGCCGAAGTGGATGCCGTTGATCATTCCCGCCATTCCGGAATTCTAAAGGACGCATCCATGGGCACACTCTCCGGCACGCTGGTCGATCCGGTTCAGCAACGCGTTTTCGGAGCGACCGTCATTTGGTCGGAGGAAACGGGCCGCATCACCCGGATTGTCCCGATGGACGATCCGCCGCCGGGTTTTATTCTGCCGGGTTTTGTCGATTCCCATGTGCATGTGGAGAGTTCCATGCTTCCCCCGGCGGAGTTCGGCCGGATCGCCGTCCGCCACGGAACGCTCGGAGCGGTCGCCGATCCGCATGAAATCGCCAATGTGCTGGGTGTCCGGGGAATCGACTGGATGATCGAACAGGCGAAGAAGTCACCGTTCGTATTCGGATTCGGCGCGCCCTCCTGCGTTCCCTCCACACCGTTTGAAACCTCCGGCGCGGAGCTGGACGGCCTCGCCGTCACCAAACTGCTCGCCCGGCCCGAAATCACCCACCTCTCGGAGGTGATGAATGTGCCGGCCGTCCTGAACCGGGAGCTGGAGATCATGACCAAGATCGCCGCCGCCCGCGAGGCGGGCAAGCCGATCGACGGCCACGCGCCCGGCCTGATCGGGGACGCGCTCCGGCACTACGCCGAAGCCGGCATCTCAACCGATCATGAGTGTCTTTCCCTTGATGACGCCAAAGCCAAACTCGCCGCCGGTCTTTTTCTGCAAATCCGGTGCGGTTCGGCGGCGCTTTTCCAGGAATCCCAACTCTACCTGCTGATGGCCCAGGCCAACCGCTGCATGTTCTGCAGTGACGACAAACACCCCGACGACCTGCTCCGACAGCACATCAACCATATCGCGGCGCGCGCCTACCGCAAAGGCATTCCCATCCAGGCCATCGCGCAAGCCGGCTGCGCCAATCCCGTCCAGCACTACCGCCTTCCGTTGGGGCTTCTCCAGGAGGGCGACACGGCGGACTTCCAACTGATCGAACGGCTCGACACATTTGAGCCGAAGCAGGTTTGGCTGCGCGGCCAATGCGTCGCGAAGCAAGGCGTCTCCTACCTTCCGCGTCTGGAGGTGAAGATCATCAACCGCATGGAGGCCCAGCCGATCGCCCCGGCCGATCTCCTCGTCCCGGTTCCCGATGCGAACGCGACCGCCCGGATCATCAATCTTCAGGAGGGATTGCTCACCACCACCTGCACGGTCGAACCCGCACCCGTCAAAAACGGCCAGCTCATTCCCGATCCCGAACAGGATTTGCTGAAGATCGTGGTTGTCTCCCGGTACACGCCCCATGCGAAACCGGCCATCGGCCTGATCCGGGGATTCGGCCTGAAGCGGGGCGCGATCGCCTCCAGCGTCGCCCACGACGCCCACTCGATCATCGCCGTCGGCACATCGGATGTGTCACTGGCCGCCGCCATCAACGAGGTCATCCTCATGAAAGGCGGTCTCGCCGTGGCGGACAGCAACCGGAAGGTCATCGCCTCCCTGCCCCTGCCGGTCGCGGGGCTGATCGCGACAACCTCCGCCGAGGTGACCGCCCGCCACTACGAGGATTGCGACTCGATGGCCAAGATCTTCGGTTCGCCCCTCCCCGCCCCCTTCATGACGCTCTCGTTCCTGGCCTTGCCGGTGATCCCGGAGTTGAAGATGACCGACCGGGGCCTGTTCGACGGAACGGTCTTCAAACATGTACCCCTGATCACAAATGAAAATGGAAAGGACACCGTATGACCCTTCGATGCGCCATCGCCGCACTCACCCTGTTCACACTGGGCTCCCTGCTCCCCGCATCCGCCGCGACCCTGATGGTCGAGACCGAAACCTTCCGGCAAAAGGGCGGCTGGGTGGTTGACCAACAGTTCATGGACCAAATGGGGTCGCCCTTCCTGCTCGCGCACGGACTGGGCGAGCCGGTTGAAGACGCCGAAACGGCCCTTGACATCCCCCAGGCGGGCCGTTACCGGGTATTGGCCCGCACCCGCAACTGGGTCGCGTTCTGGAGCGACAAAGGGGCGCCCGGCCAATTTCAGATCAAGGTGAACGGCACACCCCTCCCGACCATCCTGGGCACAAACGGGAAGGCATGGGCCTGGCAAGAGGCCGGCAGCTGCGATCTTCCGAAAGGTCCGGTGAAACTCGCGCTTCACGATCTCACGGGATTCGACGGGCGTTGCGACGCAATCATTCTCACCAGCGACACCGGATTCCAGCCGCCCGAAGCGGTTGACGCCTTGGAAAAACTGCGGCGTAAGCTGGGCGTCCTCACCCGAGCGAAGGAAGAGGAACGGGCGGACCTGATCGTGGCGGGCGGCGGTGTCGCGGGTATCTGCGCCGCCATCTCCGCCGCGCGGCTGGGATTGCGCGTCGCGCTGTTGAACGACCGTCCGGTCCTCGGCGGCTGCAACAGCTCGGAGGTGCGCGTCCATCTGGGCGGACGGGCGAATCTCGGGCCCTACCCCAAGCTGGGCGACGTGGTCAACGAGATCGGCCCTGCAAAGGGCGGCAACGCGAAACCCGCCGAAAACTATGAGGACCAGCGAAAACTGGACGCTGTCCATGCGGAACCGAACATCCGCCTCTTTCTGAACACCCGTGCGATCGGCGTCGAACGAAACGGCGGCACGATCACGGCGATCATCGGCCGCAACATCGAAACCGGCATCGAGACACGCTTCACCGCGCCGCTCATCGCGGATTGCACGGGCGATGGCGCGGTGGGCGTGCTGGCGGGCGCGGAATACCGGTACGGCCGTGAAAGCAAGGCGGAAACCGGCGAATCGACCGCCATCGAACAGCCCGACTCCACCACGATGGGCGCATCGGTCCAGTGGTATTCCAAGCGCCAGCCCTCCGCCGCCCCCTTCCCGGATATCCCGTGGGCGATGACCTTCACGGACAAGACCTGCGAACGGGTACAGATGGGCGAGTGGACATGGGAAACCGGCATGAATTTCGACCAGATCAACGAGTTCGAACGGATCCGCGACTATGGAATGCTGGTGGTTTACTCCAACTGGGCCTTCCTGAAGAACCACTCGCAATTCAAAGCCGAATACGCGAACCTGAAGCTGGATTGGGTCGCCTATGTCGCGGGCAAGCGCGAATCCCGCCGGCTCATCGGCGACCATGTGCTGTGCGAACAGGATGTCGTCAACCGCGTCGCCTATGCGGACGGGACCGCCTGCTCCACCTGGTCGGTCGATCTCCACTACCCCGACCCCAAAAACGCGGCGAACTTCCCCGGCATGGAATTCAAATCCATCGCCAAACATAAGCTGATCCACCCCTACCCGATCCCCTACCGGTGTTTCTACTCAAAGAATGTCTCCAACCTGTTTATGGCCGGACGCAACATCAGCGTCACGCACGTCGCGCTGGGAACCGTCCGGGTGATGCGGACCACCGGCATGATGGGCGAAGTCGTCGGCATGGCGGCCGCCGTCTGCAAACGGAACAACTGTCTTCCGAGAGAGGTCTACACCTCCCATTGGGACGAGATGCGGGAATTGATGGAGAAGGGGGTCGGGACCGGCAAACCGCAACCGCCCCAAAACTACAATCTGGGCGGTACGCTCATGAAGAAGGAGCGGTAAACAACGCGGCGACCCCTTGGGGCGGCAGGTGAACGATGGATGAGGAAATAGAGAGAAAAGAACCGGGAATCTGGACACGTTTGTGGGCGAAAACGTCGGCACGCCTTTGTCTGCTGGTCATCGCCGCGTATACCTGCGCGGCCATCTACGGCGAGTGCGTCTACCGTTACTACAAGGCGGAGGACCGGACCGCGTCCTACAACATGGTCAACGAGAAGGCCCGCTATCTGCCTCCGGTTTTCTGTCGGTCCCGCACACCCGTGCCGCCCGCCGAACCCGGCGGGAAAGCGCCGCTTTACCTGCTGGGCAGTGACAACCTGGGCCGCGATGTTTTCCAACGGTTGATCCAAGGCACCCGGATCGCCTTTCACGTCGGAATCATGACCTCCCTCATCGCCATCCCCCTTGGGGTCGTGCTGGGTTGCCTTGGCGGCTACTTCGGCGGCAAGATCGACAGCGTGGTCGTCTGGCTCTGCGCGACGGTCGCCTCCATGCCCGGCCTGCTCTTCATCCTTGCGATCGCGATGGTCGTCGGGCAGGGTCTGCTGGGTGTCTATCTGGGTATCGGCCTAACCACCTGGGTCAGCGTCTGCCGGAATGTCCGGGGCGAGGTGATCAAGCACCGTTCCCGCGCCTATGTCCAGGCCGCGCATGTCTTGGGTTACAGCGACGCCCGGATCATGTTCCGGCACATCCTCCCGAATGTCACCCATATCATCCTGGTCGCGTTCTCCATCCGATTCCCCTCCTCCGTCGCGACCGAGGTCTTCATCAGCTTCCTGGGCATCGGCGTTCAGGGCGAGCCCTCGTGGGGCATCATGATCAACAACGCCCGGCTCCGGCTCTGGCAGGGGGTGTGGTGGGAGATGACATTCGTCACCTTGGCGATCTTCCTGCTGGTGCTGGTGTTCAACCATCTTGCGGATGAGTTGCGGGATCTGCTCGACCCCGCCCTGCGGTGACGGGAGACACGGAATCGATAAGTATACGGTTAAAGGACTGGAGTGTGTTATGAAAAAATGTTTAGTGCTGATGGTTCTTCTCGGAACGGGCTGGCTCCGTGCGGAGATGGATTTCAAAGCCCTCTATGAAGCGGTCGCATCGGTCCGGAAAGACACCGCCCACACCAACGGGATAGAGGCGGTTCTCGAAACGGCGAAACTGTCCGAAGGCGAGGACGAGGTGATCGCCCGCTGTATGGCGCTCTATGCGGCGCGGATGGCGATGGCCGGCGACTTGCGCCGTTTCAAAAACGTGTCGGCCGCCCTCAAGAACCGCTACCCGGATTCGAAGGCCGACCGGCAGCTCCATGCGTCCGAGCTGATCCAGAATGTCAACGGCAAGGAAGTTACCAACCGGCCCCGCGCGACAACCCTTTGGGGAACCATCGGCAAAGAACTGGAGAAGATGCTCGCGGACACCGTCGCCTGTGACGAGGCGTTCGAGCGCGTGAAGACATGCCCGCTGGAAGAGAAGATCAAAACGCTCGAAACCTGCCTGGTCGATGCCCGGCAGGCGCTTCCGCCCCGGATGGAGAATGCGAAAAAGATGTTAACCGAGGCGAAACAGCTCCTCGACACCCAGAAACGGGAAGCGCGTGAGAAGCATGTCCGGACCATCAACACCCTGCAGTCCGTCCTCCCGCTCAAACTCCGGATCACCAAAATCAAGGAGTATATGAAGGAGGTCGCCAACACCCCCTACCTGCATGACGTCGAAACCCTGCTGGAGTCGGCCGAGGCGCAGTACGTGGTGGAACGCCGCAAGAACACCCTGATCCGCGTCGCCCTCAGCGCGGTCACCATCATGGTTCTGATCTGGATGATCACCTTCATCAAGGTCAACTGGTTCCAAACGAAGGTCAAATCCGTCTATAAACCCATGATTGTCCCTGCGGAAGACGACACGTTCTTCGACCCCTATGCCGAGGACCGAGAGAAAGAGAAGCCGAAGCCGAAAAAGGAAAACACCGACAGCGAATAGGCGGCAAGCCGAAACGCCGCTCAACGCCCAACGTCTTGCGGCGGCGTACAGGGTGTCTCCTCCGATACGGACGCCAGAAACCGGTCGATCAAGCGGCGGGCGATGCTGACCTTCGAAGGTAAACCCGGCAGATGGTCGGCATCGCACCAGCGCGCGTCATCCAGTTCAACGCCGTCGGCATGGGGCTCCCCGCTCTCATATTCCGCCATAAACCCGCACATCAGGTTATTCGGGAAAGGCCATGCCTGGCTCGTCACATACCGGATGTTCTTCACGCGGATCCCGACCTCCTCGGCGATCTCCCGTACGACCGCCTGCTCCAGCGTCTCGTTGGCCTCGACGAATCCCGCGATCAGACTCCAGAACGGATAGGCGTTTTGGGCCTTATGGGTCAACAGGAGTTCCCTGCCCCGACTCACCAGCGTGATCACCACCGGATTGATCCGGGGATAAAAGAACTGGTCACACGCCGGACAGTGCATGGCGTGTTCGACCTTATGGCGGACGAGCGGTCCCCCGCAGAAACTGCAGAAGTGGTACATCTGCCGCCAATACAGCAGTTGCCGGGCCATTCCCGCCCAAACGAAGAGCGGCTCCGGGACCAGGTCATATAAGTTGCGCAGGGGCACCACATCGGCATCGGCGGTCGGGGCATCCTCTCGGGAAGCGACGGCATAGCGCGTTCCGGGAATCGGCTCCCATTGCACAAGCTCATCCGCCAGCGGGAAGAGCGGCGAACGGCCCCCGTTCTCGGGGCGGACCCAGATCCCCTTGCTGGAAAAAAGAAAGAACGCCTCAGGCTTCTCGATCATGCATCACCCTCTCTGCCGGGCGGGAACCTCCCATGCCCGATCGTCAGAACCGTCCTACACTTTCCGCTTTTTCAGTTTCGCAGTGATCACATCGAAGAAATCACGGATTTCGCCGATCCTGAAGAGAACGGCCCCTGCAAGGAAGATGACGGAAAAGACCGCGCCGACGATCAAAATCGTCGCCAGATCACCCTTGAGCCCGGTCAGTTTCAACGTTGGGAAGAGCCACTTCTCGGCCGCCTTCCCGCTCCACCAGCCAATCCCGCCCGCCAAGGCGGAGACAACCGCCATCCGCAACAGGAAGAGCAACGTCGAGGCAAAGGGGAAGATCGGGGTATTCTTCCGCAATAGCCCGATCAACGCCAGGCTCTTGAAATAGCGCGTCAAGGTGAAACCGCCCGCGATGATGCCCAGCAGCAACAGATCATACGTGCCGAAATACCGGAGCCCCAACCAGCTGATCGCCACACTCAATCCCGAAAAGATGATCCCCATCAGCGTCACCGAGACCATCCGACGGTTCGCGAAGAAGGCCCGCATCAGCAACGCCTCGATCGCCGCCGCCGGCAGGACCGCCGTGTAGAGGCTCAAGGAGATCGAGGTCCGCTGCACCGCCGTCGCGTCGAAATGCCCGCCCTTGAAGAGAACCGAGGTCAACGGCACGGAAACCACCGCCACAAAGAGCGAGAGCGGGATGAAGAGCGCCATCAGCATCCGCCCGAAACGGGTCAGCAGCTCGCCCAGTTTCCGCTGGTCATTCTGATCCACCAGTTCACAGAAGAACGGGAAGACCGCGATGGCCAGCGTGTGCGGCACAAGAAAGAGAAAGGTACTCTGGAATTTGCGTCCCATCGAGTTGGCCTGCATCAACCCCGACTCATCCAACGCACTCAGGATGTAGGAGCCGTTGAAGATATCGCGGATCTTCGCCACGATGATGCCCACAAACAGGGGCAGCATCAGCCAGCAAAGGCGCTTGAAAGCGGGATGGCGGAAATCAAGCGTGAACCGGAACTGCGGCAGTTTGTCCCGCAACCCAAAGAGGTGCGTCGCGACTTTGCACAGCGCGCCCGCCACCAGGCCCCACATCAGCATCGCCGCGCTGTTCTTCGAGAGAAACGCCCCGGCCACCAGAAACGCCACCACACAGAACTTCCAGACCGCATCGCCGAACGCCGCGAGGAAAAACCGCTTGTACCCGTTCAGCAGAACATACGTAGTTGTGCCGAGCGAAAGCCCGATCACCGCGGGGGCCAGTGTCCGGACGCTCTGCGCCGCCAACTCGAACTTCTCGGGCGAATGTGAGGCGCTCCATGTGGTCAGGCACGAAACCACCCAATGCGGGCAAAGCATCAGAACCGCCGAAACGGCCAAGAGCAAAATCAGCTGGATTGTCAGAACGGTGTTGGCGAAGGTCCACGCCGACGCCTCCGATTCGGTGTCCATCTCCCGCATGAAGACCGGCAGGAAGGAGGGCCCCAGCGACTCCTCCCCCAAGAGGAAGAGCATATAGATGCAGTTCTCAAACGCCACCGCATAGACCACATCGAAGGTCTCCTGCGGCAGATAATGGCCCATGACTTTCGCCTGGATCAATCCCGCCAGTTTGAAAAGCAGATGCGCAACCAGAACGAACACGCCCGCCTTAAAGATGTTCTTTTCGAGAACCCCTTTTTTCCCGTTCCCCATTATCGGCTTCCCCCTATCCGGTCCAAGACCCGGCGATACTCATCCACTGTCCTGCAGAGTTTCACGCACGCCCACAGCCGATCCCCATCGGCGAACGATGCGGCAAGATAACTCCACAACTCCTTCATCCGTCCCAACACGGACGCCCTTCCGCTCAACTCCTCCCCAGTAGCCAGCAGATAGGCCTCCAGAAAACCACGCATCCGATCCTCCGGGAACGGCCGATCCTCTCCCGCCCGGATCGATTCCATCAGCGCCGGATTCGCGGCCAACCCCCGTCCGATCATCCAGCGGCTCACCTGCGGGAAACGCGCCTTCAGCCGCCGCCAGTCCGCAAACGAGCGGATGTCGCCGTTATAGACGACCGGGTGCCGGCAGAGCGCCGCCGCCTCGGCGAAACGCGCCTCGTCCACCGCGCCCTCGTACATCTGCTTCGCCGTCCTCGGATGGATCGTCACCTCCCGCAGCGGATACCGGTTCAGCAATTCCATCCGCCGCACCAGCAGATCGGCCGTCTTGACCCCCAGCCGGACCTTCACCGAAAAGCCTTCCGGCATCACCTCGCATCCGACCGCCAGCATCGCCTCCAACGCCGTCTCATCGGCCAGCAATCCCGCGCCGCGCCCCTTCTTCACCACAAACGGCCACGGGCATCCCGCATTCAAGTCCACCCGCGTATGCCCCATCGCGCGGAAGGCCCGCAGGAGGGTCGCCAACTGCGCCGGATCCTTTCCGATCACCTGCGGGATCACGGGAATCCGCTGCTCCAACGACCGATCGACATCGCTCAGCAACGCGGGCTTCACCCGTTCCCCCGCGAAGGTCGGGATGAACGGCGCGACCGCCTCATCCGGCGCCTCGAACGTATCCGCCAGCGTATTCCGGAAGACCCGGCCCGTCACGCCCCGCAACGGCGCCAGAATGAACTGGTCGGCCCCAGCCGTCATGGGCGCTTAGAGACCGCCCATGATCAGGCTGGAAAAGGCGCTGATCGGCGTGGTGTCACGGAAGTTGTCAACCGTCTGGCGGACATCCTTGATGAGCCCGTGAACGTCATCATACAACTTGTCGTCGGCCGAAAGCTTACCCAACGTTCCCTCGCCCTTCTCCAACCGGTCCGTCACCACTTTCAGATTCGCGATCGTCTGCTGGAGATCCCCGTAAACCGCATCGTCCTTCAGCAGTTTGCCGAGCGTCCCCTCGCCCTTCTCCAGCCCCTCCGCGAGCCGTTTCAAATCCGCCACCGCCGACTGGATGTCATTGTAGATCGAATCATCCGACGAAAGCAGCTTGCCGAGCGTCCCCTCGCCCTTCTCCAACCGCTCGCTGACCGTCTTCAGGTCCGCGATCATGCTGTTCAGGTTCTCGAACGCCGCCCCGTTGTCATTCAGCAGGCGCCCGATCGTATTGGTGCCCGAATCGATCTTTTCCGTCACCGACTTCAGATTGGCCACGGTATTCGAAAGGTCGTTATAGATCACCTCATCGCCGGAGAGCAACTTGCCGAGCGTCCCCTCGCCCCGCTCCACCCGGTCGAGCGTCTGACGGATCGACGCCACGGCGGCATCCAGATTCGTCACCGCATTCTTCAGATGGCCCCCTTCGGTCGCCTCCTTCAGATCGGCGATCACCTGGCCCAAATCCCGCATCCACTGATAGGTCCGCTCGCCCTCGAAAACCGTCCCGGGCGGGAGCACCTCACCGGTTCCCTCCTCCAGCAGCAGATAGGTTCCGCCCAGCAGCGATCCGTTGCACACCTGAAACGTATAACCCTCGCGGACAACCACATCTTTCTGGACCTGAAGGGAAACGCGCACCCGTCCCTGATCCAGCGCAAGCCCGCTGATCGAACCGATCGGCATCCCGCGCATCACCACGGAATCCCGCACCTTCAATCCGCCGACGTTGTCGAACATCACCACGAGCGGCACTTTGGCACCGCCCTTAAGCCAATCGACACCGGAGATGATGATCGTAAAATAAGCCAGCAGCGCCAAGACCGCGACCATAAACAGCCCCACGATCATCTCGGAGAAAAATTCGCCGTGCTTCTTCTGTCCCATAGCTTGCCATCCTTCCTCAAAGGGAAGTAATAGTTTCTCACATCCCGCCCCCCTCTACAAGCGGAAACATCGGCCAGCCAGTGGTCCATCTTTGCGTGAAGTTTTGGTCATCAAACGACACGGAACAAACGAAACGGCGCCACACCGCCGTTTACAGGCTGAAGGTGTGGCACCGTCGAGTAAGGCATTCAGATAGACGTGAAACCGCTATTGCAGGAAGATGATCGTGCCGCCCAGATCCCGGTAGTCGGCATAGAACTGCACGCCCTCTTCCACCTTCTTTTCCTGAACAGAGATCCGGTAATTGGGCATCGCGGCATCCAGCGCGATGTGTCCGCGCAGCTGATCCGCCGCCTCTTCGGTCACCGTCAGGAGCGGCACCTGGAAATTGCCTTTACGCCCAGCCGGATACTCCAACCGGATCGCCAACGAGGGTTCTTCCGTCGGAATCTCTTCCGCCCCCTCCTCGACAGCCGGCTTCTCAAGGGTGAAAGGCGTCACGTAGAGGTTGACCAGACCTTTCTCCCGCATGAGGTCATCCCCGTCCATCGGCGCGATGACCAGCCCCGTTTCCAACGCCATCTGGACGTTCAGTCCGGAGAACGCCGCGCCTTTCAGCGGCTTCACACACCCTTCCGCGATCAGGAGAATGTTCTTGCCGTCCGTCGGCTGCTCATCGCTTCCCGTCGAGCCGAACGAGATGGGGCTGCCCAGTTCCAGCAGACCCAGGCCCCCTTTGCGCAACGTGCCGTTCAGGGCGATCGGCGAGGTGACCGTCATCACAATATCCTCACCCACCGCGAACTGCCCGTAGACATCGATCAAAATGCCGCGGTTCGGGTCATCGATCGTCAGCGACTTGCGGGCGACCAGCTGGCTGTAGTATGCCAGCCGCAAAGCCCGGTAGTTAAAGGTGTGCGGGTTCCCGCCGAGGTTCGTCTCATCCTCGATCGAAAGCTCCTGGAACTTGGCCAAGCCCGGCGTCCCAAAGCCGTTCTGGTAAAGGTCAAACGACCCGTAATAGTTCGAGTTGTCGCCGTAAAGCTCATAATGCCGGATCCCGTTATTCGAGTTGCTGGGTTCAAGTATGATGAGCGCGTCGTCATCCCCGTAGAGGTCCGCATAGATCGCCATCGTCCGCCTCTTTTCGTTGGTGAAGTAGACCGCCCCCTTCTCCCGCGACCCGCAAATCGTGAACTTCCCGTAAAGGCTTTGGACAGACTCGTCCCCGTCGCGGCCATTGCCGACTTTGCTGTAGGCATACAGCCGGAAATCGGCGATGGTGCAGGAGATCGCCTTGTTGTTCAGGCTCGCGCTGTTGCTCTTCGATGTTCCGACCAGTGTCAGGGATGTCCCCGGGAAGACGAAATCGGTCACGTTGAGATCGCCCGTCCGGATACCCCGCGCCACATCCGCATAGACCAGATAGGAGGCGTTGGCGTGCGCGCCGAGGTTATCGCTCCAGACCGAGGGGGCCGACGTCACATTCCCCGTACCGGTGCCCGTTGCGATCATCTCAATCACCTGCGCCAGCCGACGGATATAGACCGCCTGGAACCCGGTCTCGTCATCTTCCGCCACCTGGATGGCGGTCAACGGCAACCCGTATTCGGCACCTTCGGTAATATCGACGAAATCGTCTTCCGTGACGATTTTCAACGACTTCGGCACCATCAGAACCTTATAGCGGTTCGGACCGTTATAGGCGGGATAATGGTGATTCAAACGGATCTGCATCGGCCAGGTGACGCTGCAGGTCTCATCCAAAATGGCCACCGAATTCTCACCCGTCGTCAAATCGACTTTGGAGGCCACGCCGCCGCCCGCGAAGGTCACGGAACGGAGAGTCACGGTGTCCTGCGGGGAGATCGCCGTGATCGCGCCGTCAGTCGTGACCGTCAGATTCAACGCGGCAAGCACATCATCCGATCCCGATATCGTCGGATAATGGTCGCGGGCTATTGTCGGATCACCCACAGCGAACGTGATGGGCAATCCCTCCGCAAGCTGGCATCCCTCCGTGACCCGCAGCTCACCGGCCGACACTTGGAGACCTGCACAGGCGACACGCCCGGCAAGGATCGCCGTCCCCAGCCCGTCCTTCACCAGCACGCCATCGCCCGTGAAGGTATAGGCGGATGTCCCGACTATATCGGTATCCACGTAGAGGCGTCCGCCCGACGGATCGACCCAGACGCCCTTGTTGGGATCCAGCGTAGCGGGTTCGGTTCCCAACAGCCGGATCGCACCGTTGTCGCGCAGAATCACCGCCTGCTCCTGCAGCGTCTCGGATTCCGCGCCCAGCGGATGATCCTCTCCCGTCACCGCGAGATAGGCCCGGGACCCCTCCACAATGAAATTGCCGTAGTAATCCGGGCTGGCGCCCCTCAAGACCACCATCTGGTAGCCGTTCAGCTCGTTCGGCGCACCCATGATCCGAAGGGCGGTATCCGCCGCGCCCACAAACGTTGCCCCGATATCGAACGCGCGGTTGTTCGCCCCGATGAAGGAGAAGGGCTCCTCTTGAGGGGAAAGGACCGTGAAGGTTCCGAGCAGGGTTGCGACCGTCGGATACGCGCCATACTCCGCCCCGTCACTGTAGGTACCCTTCACCAATCGCAGGTCGGGATAGGTGACGGAAGCGGCCTTTGCGGCCTTATGAAGGATCGCGCCCGCCTCGCCGTCCGCCACGCCGACCGTCAGCGAACGCCCGCCGAACGTGACCGAGGTTGCGGAGTTCGGGGGTGTACGGAGTCCGACCAAATCGCCGAGCGCCACCAGATAGTCGGCATCGTCATGCGGCAGCAACCCATCCGACCAATGCCCCTCCGTACCGAATGAATGTGAACCTTTCGCGTCACTCTCCAGCAACGTCACATATTCATCCGCCCGTGCGGTCAACGACCATGCCGCCGCCAACGCCAGACACCCTATCCCAAGTCCTTTTCTCATCGTTCATTCTCCCTTCGATTCAAGACACACGATCGCCCATGGGATGTCCCTCACGTCAACCCACCTCGCAACTTTCCCTCCAAAAAGTTCCAAAAGGACTATATCAAATTCCAATGACCCTAAACAAGATGAATTCACACAAAGCAAACGTGCGCTTGTTCCCGATTCCCTTTAACCTTCCCCCAATCCCGGGCAGATGGTTGCGGAATCGGGATTGGTCCATTCATGCGGGAAAGTCCGGCACTTGTCGGGCTTGACCGGATGGATCCGGCAAAGACCGTCGGGAGTGAGAAACGCGCAGGCCCCGTCCGCCCGGCTATGAAGGATCAACCCCCGGCGGTCGGGCGCCAGTTCCGTCTCCCGCTCGATAAAGTCAGACTCTTCCATCCCGACAAACGCCGCGATGCGTTTGATCTCTTCATCGGAGACGCGCACGATCCCGTTTTTGATCCGGCAGCACGCCCCGCACTGGCGGCACACGAAACTCACAGCCTGTAGTCCATGCACATCCGCACTTCCGTGTACGGACGCACCTTCTCATCCGCCACCTTCACGTGCGCCGGATGGACGGCGTATCCCGCGAGCGCGGCCTCGGATTCCAACGTCGAATCCAGCAGCACATCCGCATTCGAGCTGGGCAGGCATTCCGTCCGGACCTCGATCGCGACCAATCCCGGCACCACCCCGAGCAATCCCTCCAGCCCGGATTTGATTCCCGCCTTCACCGCATCGCGATCCGCAATGCCATCCTTCAGTTTCCACAGAATCAGATGCTTGACCATCCTTACCCGCTCCTTTCTACGCTTCCTTTCCACCCTCCCCGAACCGGCCCAAAAACGCCTCCTCGGAGAGAACCGGAATGCCGAGTTCCTGCGCCTTCTTGTTTTTGCCGGAGGTCGAAGTGACATCGTTGTTGATCAGAAAATCCGTACTCCGCGAGACGCTTCCCGTCACTTTGCCGCCTTGCGATTCGATATACGCCTTGAGTTCCGCGCGGTTGGCGTAATGGTGCACGTCGCCGGTCACCACAAAGGTCAATCCCGCGCACCGCCCCGACGCCTGGACGACAGCGGCCGGCTCAAGCGTCACCGAGCCGAAAAGATCCTCCACCACCGCGAGATGCGCGGCATCGCCGCACCAACCCACAAAGGCCTCCGATTTGGCGAATCCGATGCCGTCTATCGACGCGAACACCTCCCCGCCCAAATGGGTCTGGGACGCCTCGGCCGCCTTCGCGAAAAGGGCCTTCACCTCATACGCGCCCAACAACCGTTTCGCGACATCCGCGCCGCAGAGCGGGATGGAGAGCGCGACCAGAAACTGCACCGCGCTCCGGGTACGGGCCTCCTCAATCGACGCGCAGATCTTCTCCGCGCTCTTCTCGCCGAAGCCCTCCATCGCCGCGATCGCGTCCCGGTAGCGTCTCAACCGGTAGATGTCGCCGAAGGTCTTGATCCAGCCCCGGTTCACAAACTTCGCGAGCGTCTCCTCCGCCAGCCCGTCGATATCCATCCCCTCCTTGGAGACGAACCGCATGAACTTCCGCAACTCCCGCGCGGCGCAGGAGGGATTGGTGCAATGCAGCGTCTTCGTTCCGCTTTCGGCCGTATCGACACGGGTGGCCGCACCGCAGACGGGGCACCGCTCCGGGACATGGAAGGTCCCGACGGTCCGCGTCACGGCGATCACTTTGGGGATGATCTTGTTCGCCTTGATCACCTGGATCGCCGTTCCCGCCGCCCCGATCCCCAGCCGCTCGCACTCGGAGATGTTGCAGAGCGAGGCGCGCCGTACCGTCGTGCCCTCCAGCTGGACCGGCTTGAACAGCGCGACCGGCGAGATGGACTTCACGGCGCACGACCACTCGACACCCTCCAACTCCGTATCCGCCGTCTCATCCTGCCACTTGAAGGCCAGCCCGGCCCGTGTGGCGTGATGGCCCGTCACGCTTCCCGTCTTGGCGTACTCGGTATCGTCATAGCACACCACCAGCCCGTCCACCGGGAAGGGGTTCGCCCGCGAGACCACCCGCTCCGTCCACCGGTCGATCGCCGCCTGGATGGCCGGCTCCGTCGATGGGTCAATCCGTTCATACGCGACGGTATTCAGTCCGATCTCCCGCAGGAAATCCATCCGCGCGCCCCATGAGACGATCGGATGTTCCGTGTCGACCAACGTGAAGGGCAGCCACTGGAGTTTCCGCCGTTTGAGCGTCTCGACATCCTTGAGCGTCAGCGAACCGGAGGCGAGATTCCGGGGATTCGCGTAATCCTCCTGCGACTCCGCCAGAAACGCCTCAAAATCGGCATAAGAGATCACGGCCTCGCCGCGAACCACCAGCCGTCCCTTCTCCTTGATCCGCTCAGGAAGCCCCCCGATCCCCGCCGCGAGATGGGTGATGTTGGTACCGACCGCGCCGTTCCCGCGCGTCACCACCTTTGCCAACCGTCCACCCTCGTAAGTGACCACCAGCGTCAGTCCGTCCAACTTCCACGAAAGCCAGATCGGCCGGCCCTCCGCCCACTTCGCCACCTCCGACACCTTTTTTGTCTTCGCCAACGAGAGGGCGGGAAAGGCGTGCGCCTCCTTCTGCCCCGCCACGTCATCCGCCGAGACCTTATGGGTCGGCGAATCCGGCAGCACCACCCCGGTTTCCTTCTCAAGCGCCTTCAGCCGGTCAAAGAGCGCATCCCATTCGAAATCGCTCATCAACTCTGGGCGGCCGTTATAATAGGCATCCGCCGCCGCGTTGAGTTCCGCCACCCACTGCCGCATCCGTTCCAACTTATCCATCTTTCTGTCCCTCTTCGTTTGACGGCGATCCGATAATTTTGAAGGTCCGGATCGCAAACGGTTCAAATACAATCGATCGGGAGAGATCGATCTCGCCCAGCGTGTTCCACTCCATCAGGTCACACTCGACCAGACGGCCGGACGCAAGCGTGACCCGCGCCTCGCTCCGCACCCCGCGCCGCTCGACCAGACGGACCACCATGCAACGTTCCTTCTCCGCGCATTTCACCACCGCAAGGTCCACGCCCTCCACGCGGATGGGCAGAAGCGGAGCGGCTTTTGCCGCGAAACCCTCGAACCGGGCCACGCCCTGGTTCAACTCCGCCGCATGGTCCCAGACATCGGAATGCGCCAAATCACCGGCATGGGGCAGGAAGGCGTAGGTGAAGCGGTGAGGACCGCAGTCGGCCACGGGATCGGGTTCCGTCGGCGCGCGGAGCAGGGAGAGCGAGAGCGTATGGCCCTTCACGCGGTACCCGTATTTGCTGTCATTCAGCAACGCCGCCCCGAAATCGGATTCCGAAAGATCGGCGAACCGGTGTCCCACGCACTCGAACTGCGCGTGCTGCCATTTGGTGTTGTTATGGGTAGGACGCGCGACCGTGCCGTATTGGATCTCATACCGCGCCTCCTGCGTCTGCACCGTCACCGGGAATGCCACCCGCAGCAACCGGTGTGTCTCCTGCCAATCGATCTCCGTCTCGAAATCCAGCCGCTTGCTTCCCCCCGCCAGCCGGATCAGCTGGCGGCCGCGGCTTTCGCCGATCG
>DBXN01000164.1:1070-1240 GCA_002309585.1 Verrucomicrobia bacterium UBA1211 | reverse complement strand
GGCGGCAGGTCATGGTAGAGCGTCAGCCGGTTCCCCGCCTCACCCTCGGCGACCAACTCCCGGCCTGTCTCCTTATCGAAACAGGAGAGAAGCAGCATCCGTCCCGGTTCCAGCACATACCGGACCCGCCGGTTCTCCAGAACACAGCGCTCCCCTGCCGGAACCGTCTC
>DBXN01000164.1:412-1057 GCA_002309585.1 Verrucomicrobia bacterium UBA1211 | reverse complement strand
ACCTCCGCCGCAACGGCCTTGTCGCGCCAAACCGTACACGCGCCCTGCGGCGGAATGGCGATCCGCACATCGACCGTTTCCCCGTCCCGTTGCGCGGGAAGCGCAACGCCGTTTTTGTCGGACGCNNCCGGGCCATTCGGAGGGCAGACGCACAATCCCGTCATACGGGGTTGAGGATGGATTGAACAGGGTCATCGCGTCCCCATCCGGCGCGAAGAGCGCCTGGGCGGCCGCGACCTGCAACCCCTTCAACCGCGCGATCACCGCCTCATCCTCCGGGATCTGTTCGGCGTAGACGCGATGAATGCAGGAACCGGGGATGATGTCATGAAACTGGTTGGTCAGGAACCGTTTCCAAAGATCCAGCATCGTCTCGACCGGATAGGTTTCGATCCCGGCGGCGGCCAGCAACATCTCCGTGGCGCGGAACGCCTCCTCCCCGCGCCGGTTCACGCGCTTCATCTGCGCCTGCGAGGTCAGCGTCCCGCGATGCATCTCGAAATAGAGTTCGCCGTCCCATGTGTCCAGCTCATCGCCATACGCCGCCAGTTTCTCCAGCACCGGCTGGGCGAAACCGAAATGGAACTTCGGGCAACCGTTCAGATGCCGGCAGCGCAACCCGCGCTCCACATAGTTCTCGCTCGG
>DBXN01000164.1:0-247 GCA_002309585.1 Verrucomicrobia bacterium UBA1211 | reverse complement strand
CGCCACCAGAAGGTGTTGTGCGGGAATTTGTTATACCGGTTCCAGGAGAGTTTTTGCGTCAGGAAATAGTCCATCCCCGCGCGACGCAGAATCTGGGGCAGATTCCCCGAATAGCCGAAGACATCGGGCAGCCACAGATTCCGCACCTCAATCCCGAACGCGTCGCGGAAATAGTTCTTTCCGACCAGGCACTGCCGCACCAGCGACTCCCCGTCCGGCAAATTGCAGTCGGCCTCGACCCACATGC
>DBXN01000140.1:23779-80989 GCA_002309585.1 Verrucomicrobia bacterium UBA1211 | reverse complement strand
ACCGCCGTCGCCCGGTGGAGATAGGCGGAAACGGTGGAGAAGAGCGCGTCATAGAGTCCGCGCATGTGGGTGAAGCCAGAGGTGAAGGCGAGAACGATCACCGCCACCGCGCCCAAAACGGCGAATCCCCATTCGCGCCACGAGAGCGCCGTCAGCGTCCGTTTCACGCCGAAGACCGCCCATGCGGCGATACCCGCCGCCGCAAACGAAAGCACCACCGTCTCCTTGGAGGCGATCGCCAGTCCGGCGAAGACGCCGCCCCCCACCGCCCAGGCGACACGGGCGCGGGGTGACACGCTCTCCGAACAGCGGCAGCCGCACAAAAAGAGTCCCGTCAGAAAGGCGACCAACTGCGACTCCTGGATGAAAAAGCGGTTATAGTAGACCATCGCCGGAGAACAGGCGGTCAAGAGCAATGCCGCCAGCAATCCGCCGTTGTTGAGATAGAGATTCTCCCCCTCCCGTTTCCCCGCCAACAGCGCCATCAGCACAAGCGTCAGCAGACTGAAGGTGACGGGAACCAGCCGAAAGTTCCATTCGGTCGTCTCCGCGAAGGTCTTCGCCGTCGCCCGGCAGAAGGGCAGCGCGGCGAAATAGAGGATCGGGCCATGATGATCGGTCGGATCGTACTGATACCCCCCACCCTCCATCAACTGTCCGGTCCGGACCGCCTGGTTCGCCTCGTCGCCATGCATCGGCCGCGCGTCCAGTTTCGGCAAACGCCACGCCAACGCCACCACCAATGCGACCCCAAGGATCGCGCCCGCGCACCATCGTTTCATCATCGCTCAATCCTCATGCGTTTCCGAACAGGCTCGCCGCGCCCAGCAGCGATGCGTCACACCCGAGCCGGGTCCGTTCAATCGTCACATCCCGGCATTGAGGCAGAACCAACCGGTCAAACTCCGTCCTCAGCGCGGGCATCAGCAGATCGATCGACCGCGACACGCCGCCCCCCAGATAGGCCTTCTCGATATTCAGCGCATTCGCAACCTGCGCCAACGCGCGCCCCAGATAGAGCCCTGCCCGATCGTAGATCCGCCGTGCCGTGACGTTTCCCTCGCGGACCAACGCCGCGCATCCCGCCGCATCAACCGACAAACCGGCCTCATGCGCCATTCGCGCGATGGCCGGACCCGACGCATGCGCCTCCAGACAGCCCATCGCGCCGCATCCGCATCGATACGGATGGTCAAACTCGACTTTGAGATGACCCAATTCCCCCGCGCAGAAACGGTGGCCCCGAACCAGCAATCCGTTCGCCACCACAGCCCCGCCATTCCCAGTACTCACCGTCAGCCAAACAAAATCATCGCCGCCTCCGCCCAGCCGAAGTTCCGCCAGCGCGCAAGCGTTAATATCGTTCTCGAAACGGATCCGCTCGGCGGGAAGACCCAACAGGGGCTGAAGTTGTTCGAGTGCCGAGAACGCCCCCCAGCCGGCAGAGGGCGACCCAAACACCTGGCGGCCATCGGTCATGCCCGGCACGCTCATCCCGACACCCCGCAACGCCTCCAACGTGGTACCCGCCTCCGCCACGCACGCCTTCAACATCGCCGCGCACCGCGCGAAATAATCCGGGATCGCGCGGGAGACCACCAACTCCTCCCGCCGTGCCACAACGGTACCGTCATCGGCCACCACGCCGGTCAGGATCTTCGTTCCGCCCCCATCGATGGCACCCGTCAGCATCCGCAGCTCCCCCCGCCAAGCCGGACACGCATCGCGCAAACCAGATTGTGGAAATAGATTAGATGCAGATCCTCCAGCATCTCCATCGACTGCGTAGGCGCGATCAGCAGGTGGTCGCAATAACTCTTCATCCTCCCACCGTCACGTCCCCCAAGACCGACCGTCACCAACCCCATCTCCCTGGCCGTCATCAAACCCTTCACCACATTCGGCGAGTTACCGCTGCCGGAGAAGGCGATGGCGACATCGCCGGGCTGCGCGTAGGTCTGGAGCAGAATCGAATAGACATCCTCATACGCGAAATCGTTCGCCAGACAGGTCATCAGCGTACTGGAATCGCTCAGGCAGAAGGCCTTGAACCCAACCCGTCCATCGACACGGCACCCCTTCAGCAGGTCGTTGGTCACATGCGAGGCCGTCGCCGAACTGCCGCCGTTCCCGAAGAGGTAGACCGTCCGCCCCTGTTGTTTCGCGTCAAGCAAGACCGCGCCGATCCGCTCCAACGCCGCCCAATCACTCGCCGCCAGTGCCTCCGCCAGCGCCTCCGCATACGACTTCAACGCATCCTTCATCATCTCCTCCTCTGTCAACTCACGTCCGTCCCGTCAGGAAAAGATCCGCGACATCCGTTCCCCATTCCCCGTTCCCCTCTTTAACCTTTTAACCCTTTAATCTTTTAACCTTCATATTCCTCTACCTGCCGTTCGATCTCGGCCAAAGTCTCATGCTCCGGCAACGTCTTGACAAACACACCCTTCACGAACAGCGCATAACATCCCTTACCACCGGCGACGGCGATGTCCGCGCCTTTGGCCTCTCCGGGTCCGTTCACCACACACCCCATCACTGCGACATGGGGACGCGGCGCATCGGGATGCGCGCGGTAGAAACGATCCAGCCGGGCCTCGACCGCCTTCGCCATCCCGACGACATCGACCTGCGTCCGTCCGCAGGTCGGACAGGAGGTGACCGACGCGCCCGGCGCACGCAATCCCACACTCCGCAACAGCTCAACCCCCACCCGAACCTCCTCCACCGGACGGTCGGTCAGCGACACGCGGATCGTGTCGCCGATTCCCTCCAGCAACAGCGCGCCGAGCGCGACACAGGAACGGACCGTACCCGGCAGGAAGGTGCCCGCCTCCGTCACGCCCAGATGCAGCGGATAGCGGGTCCGCGCTGAAAGCAGCCGATAGGCCGCCAGGGTACGCGGCACATCGGATGCCTTGACAGAGATTTTAATCTCGTGATACTCCGCCGCCTCCAGCAGCGCGACATGGCGCATCGCGCTCTCGACCAGCGCCTCCGGCGTAGCGGAGCCGTACTTCGCCAAAACCTCTTTCTCAAGCGATCCGCCGTTGACCCCGATCCGGATCGGGACATTGTTCCGTTTGCGCGCGGCCTCGACCACCGCCTGAACCTTATCCGGCCCGCCGATATTACCGGGGTTGATCCGAAGCCCGTCCGCACCCGCATCCAACGCGGCCAACGCCAACCGGTAATCAAAATGGATATCCGCAACAAGCGGGAGCGGGGAGGCCTCGCGGACCTTCCCGAAGACGACCGCCGCCTCAGGGTCGGGCACCGTCAGGCGGACCAGATCGCATCCGGCATCCGCCGCTTCACGGATCTGGTCCAAAAGCGCCACCGCATCATGCGGATCGGCGTTCGCCATCGTCTGGACACTCACCGGCGCCCCGCCGCCGATCGCCAGATTCCCCACTTGGATCCGCCGTGTCCGCTCTCTCGGGCAACTCATCGTCCCGTCACTCCCCTTCCCCGCTCCCCATTCCCCAACTCCAATACCGGCTGTCGGTCAGGAAGAGATAGGGCGGGAGACCGAACAACTCGATCCGGCAATCCTCCAGGACGCCCTTGGAAGGACGCAGCAGCTCGCCTTTCCAGAGACCGCCCTCAAGCCCCTCGTCATGCAGCGCCTCATAGCGTTCCCAATCCCCCACCGGGTCCCGATGCCAAACCAACGTTCCGTCCGGATCAAATAGCTTCACCTGGACGGTCTCGACATCATCCGCACCCGACACCGCCACCGCGAATTTCCCGGTCCCCTTCGGCACCGGGAGATAAAACGCGCCCTGGGTATAGACGAGATCCTGCCCGCCCTCATCCAGCATGATCGCGACCGGGACGTCGGCCGCCGCCAACGCGAAACCGTTCGCCCCGACATCCACCTCCAGCGCATAGAAGCCGCGTTCGGGAACCACAACCGAAACCTCCGTCAACTCAAAACCGGGAAGCGGCAGTTGCTCCAGCCACGTGACACCGCCATCCGGTTTATCGGTCGGCTTCCGGGACGGCATCAATCCACACCGCCAATCGGTCTTGCTCCAATCGCGCCTCACCACCCACATCGGCTTTTTCGACAACGGATACTTCCCGACCTGAAACTGGCGGGCAAGGAAATGGACGGTGCGCCCTTTCTCCGCAAAGAAGAGATAACGCGCGTTGTTCCGGATCTTGAGGATCGAATGTTTCCGCATCGCCCCGGGTTCAGGATCGACCATGACCGCATCCTTCAGATCGTGTTTCACCTCGGGGATACGGACAGAGAAACGGGGTGGAAAGGCCTTCTGGCGCCACGCCTCGTCCAGACGCACCGTCTCCTCGCGGCCCTCCGCCCGGATCGTCACGCTGCCCGAAAGCGCCTCAACTGTCCCACCGGTCCGGCCTGCGTTACACAGGGCGATCCACGGCCGCGCCTCGCTCTGCCGGACCGTCAGCCGGTCAAATACAATCCCGCCCGGCGGTAACCGGTCCTTCTTCCGCGCGGCAAGGGATACATCGGTAAAACGCTGATCGGCGGGCACATCAAGAACCTGGCAACGTTCAAACCGCATCGAAGGTCCCTCGACCGATTTGCCGGTGATGCGGATCCCCTGATTCCGGGGACGCTCGAAGACGCAATCAGCGACCGTAACACTTCCCGTCACGGCGAGCGGACCGCTATTCCCCGTCGTGAAATCGAATCCGTTCCGGTCGCCGGTCGAACGGCACCGCTCCAGCCGGATGTCCAGCGGCGCGGAATCACGAACCAGATTCGGCAGGTAAAACTGATACCCGTCGCCCTCGTTGTTCTCCGTGACGCAATCGCGCATCACGCAACGGGAAAGCCGCTCACCGTTCCGGTTCGGCTCGAAATCGATTCCGGCCTGCGGCGCCGTTCCGCGCGTTCCGCGCATGACAGTATTCTCAATCAGAAGCCCGTCGGCCGAGATCACGCTGATTCCCTGACGATAGTTCTTATCGCACAGGACATCCTTGATATGGACATCCGTATTCGGCCATTTGTCGGAGACCGAGCCCAGATAGATGCCGTCGCCGCCGCTCTCGGCCAACGTCAAACCGTAAACCTTGATGTTTCGGCAACTGCGGATCGCAAGGGTATGGCGCCACTCGGCATGGGTATAGGGCGGCTTGTCGTAATCATCCCGCCGCATCCGCAAAACCGCCCCATATCCCGAGAGGGTGACATTCGTCACGCATTTGAGGGAGAAGAGGATATCGCCGGTTCCCTTGAAACACCCCGGTTTCGCCCGAATCTCCGTACCCGGCTCGAAAAAGAGCGTCTGGTCGCTTACGCCCTCCAACGGCGTGACGACCCACGGACTCGGCATTTTGTCGATGATCAGTTTGGGGACACGCGAACGAATCGCCGCCTGAAGCGCGCGGGTCGCGTCCTCGGCATCGAAACCCCACCAGGAGGCGCGTGCCTCTTTCAGTTCGCCGTCGGCCACCCGCGCGACGAGATCGGGACGGGGTTCCGCCCAAGCGCAGACCGCCAGCGCGAACAGCGCGGCCATTCCGCCCGCCCCGCGCATCACGCCCGCTCCTTGAGATACCGCACCGCCGCGTCGATGTTGGCGAAGAGCGTCGGCAAAGCCGCGTTCGGAACCGAGGAGAAGGCCAATCGGATCAGCCCGTTCAGCACAATCACACCGGTGCTGAACCGCTCGATCAGGCAACGGCGCACCGACTCCGCATCGACCCCGATGGGCTTGACGCACATAAAATATCCGGAGTTGCTGGGCATCCGCGTGAAACTCTCGGCATACTCGGGATGGGCGGCGAGTTCCCGCTTAATCGTCTGGTACCGCCGGTTCAGGATCGCGTACTTCTCTCTCTTCTGCGTCACGTAGTCGGGATCACGGTAAATCTTGAGCATCATCTGCTGGCCAATGTTGCTGCAGTTGGAGACCGTGCCGCGCACCGTTCCCGCAGCTTTCGCCTCCAGCGCCCTGTACTGTTCATCCGTCGCACCTTGGGAGGCGAAAGTGATGAAGCCGACCCGGACCCCCCACACGTAATCCTCTTTGGTCGCGCCGTCGAGCTTGACCGCCAGGACATTCGGATGGAGATCCGCCAGATGCACAAACAGCGACTCCCTGCAGACGCCCTCCTCGTAGACCAGACCGAAATAGGCGTCATCCAGAATCACGACAACCTTCTTGCCGGCCTCCGCCGCCCGGCGGATCGAGGCCGTGATGGCCACCGCATCCGACTCGGTGGCGGTATAACCCGTCGGATTGTTCGGGAAGTTCAGCAGCAGGATCTTCCGCTCGCCGGACTCCATCAGTTTCGCTTCCATCGCGGCGGCGTTGAAGGCGCCCGCGGCGGTAAACATCGGGAAGAGGTCGAGTCGGGCACCGTAGCCCTCGCAGAAAAGCAGCTCGTAGTTGTCCCAATAGAGATTCGGCAGGATAAGCGCGTCATCCTCCCCCACGAAGAGATGGCCCGCCACGAAAAGGCCGTGCGTCAATGCGTGCGTCACAACCGGATGGCTGAACCGTTTACCCTTCAGCGAGGGGTTCTTCTCGAAAAGCATCTCCCGCCAGACATCCCGCAGCGCCGCCACGCCCGAACTCGGGGAATAGAGAAAGGCGGTTGAAGGCAGGGCCGTCAACCGCTCCGCGCACTCCAGCGACAAAGGGGTTCCGTCCTCTTCGAACGCAGTTCCGATCGTGGCGTTAATCGCCGCCCCTTTGGCTTGCGCCCCCTGCCCCAAAATTCCCGTGGAAGGGAAGAACGCGCGCTGTCCCTTCGCGGAAAGAAAACGGAAAAGAGGGCTTCCATCCGCCTGCAACACCCCGTTCAACTTCTCTGCCAATTCATGCACCGGACCACTCATATAAACGCAAAACCTCGCTTCCCACCGATGTCCCTACCGAAAATCAAACTGACACCCCGATGGAATGGTCATTTATTTTACTTGACCCTCCGCTCCTATTCAAGCGCAGAAGTGGCGCAGTTCGAATCGTGTGCATCTGTGTTTCTCACCCATGCCGACTGAAACTGGAAAACAACCCATGCACCCATTGTGGAATTGTGAAATCGTGGCAATATGGCAGTGTGGCAATGTGAAATTTCATAATGGCATAATGTCAGAATGATAACTTTGCCCGATTTCCGGCTTCCCTCACGCCGCCGGTTGGGTATATCCTCTTCATGCAATTGAAACGGGAATCGGGATATGAGTACCATCAGGTGGAGAACGTATAAGAAAGGATCGGGGGATGCAGCGATCTCTCGTTCCCGGTCCATGGCCACCCATTCCATTTTTGCGTGGGGTTTCCTTCTGTTTCTCGGAAGCGTAGTCCTCCCCGGCTGCGGGAAGACGGAGAAACCTTGTCCGGAGCAGGCGGAGCCACCGCTTATCTTGGCCGCTCTCCCGGAGGGGACCCCGGCGCTCGACTGGTCTGCCTTCCGGCGTGTTTATGGAGACGCGATCGGACGGGCGGTCAGGGAGGGAAAGAAGTCGGAACTCCTGGCAGCGTGGAAGAGGGCGAACCGCGCCTCCGATCCCGCCCTTCTGAATCTGGCCCTAGCCTGGGAGGAGAAGGCGTGGCCCGACTTCGAGTGGGAGGCGGAGGCCTACCTGCTCCGCCACCGCGACAACCTGCTCGCCACGGAGGTGATGGAGCGTTATGCGGCGGACAAACGGGAAGCCGACTTCCTGCGCCTCGGCGCGGCATACGGAGGAACGGACGCGCCGCTTCTACTCGCCTTCGCCGAAATCGCCCTTCACGCGGATTGGCCACCGATGATCCGGGCCTTTTCAACGCAGACCCTCCAAAACGCCTCAGAATCGTATGCCCAGACATTCCGTGCCCTGCAACTGCTTGAAGCGTGCGGCGAGTGGCAGAGCGTGGCCGACGCTCTGCCCGCGCTGGAAGCGAAGGCGGCGAAACGGTACCAGCGGGAGGATTTGACCTTGATGCGATGCCGCATCGCGATCCGTCAAAACCGGATCGGGGAGGCGGAGCGGGCCCGCCTCCGGACCCTTGCGGAATCGGCGATGATGCCCGATGTCCGCCGCGAAGCCGCCGAATTACTTAAACAAAGGGAACGGGAAATAGGGAACAGGGAAGAGGGAAGAGTGTCCAGTGATCATTGATCAGTGATTGTCTCTTGCCCTCAACGTTTCGTTGAGACAAGCCAGAAATCGCATTCGCTGTCGGCGAAGAGGACGAACTGGAGGTCGGAGGCGAGTTTCAGGAACCGGACGCCATTGCAGAGGTTGCCCTCGGTCGCCACGCCCTTCTGCTTCTCGCCGTTCACGACGGTCTCGATCTCGATCGTCAGCGGCGTGGTCATCTTGCGGCTGAGGAAAGTCACGGACTTCTGCGGAGAATAGGCGGTAAAAGGCAGATCGCTCAAACGGGAAAGCGACGTTCCGAGCGTCTTGCTGTAGAGCACATACCGCTGCGCCTTCAGATCGGTCAGGCGGCTGAATCCCGAAAGCCGGTAGATCCATCCATCGCCGAACCGGTCGGTTTTCGCGGGCGTGGCGGGTTTGGGCAGCGAGAGAATCGGTGCGAGGGAGGAGGGATATTCCACATGCGCGGCGTAGTGGCTCTTCAACGCGGCATCCACCTTCCGGATGTCCAGCCGGGAGAGCCACCGCCGCGCCATGATGTCGGCATACCGGGCCATCGGCGCGGGCTTCTTGTCTGTTGTCAGCACACTCTCCAAAACCCGGATCGCATCGGCCTCTTTCCCTGAGGCGAGCAGATGCCATCCCGCCAAGGTCTTGACGACCGGCAGGAACTCACCCAGGGTGGCGGAGGTGTCCATGACACGCTGGCAGGCGGCGATGACCGCCGCATGGTTGTCGGGCGACTGGCTATGCACCGTCCAGACCGACAGAAAAGCCGTCTCCTGTTTGGTCGCGCCCCACGCGCCGAACGCGCAACACGCGAGTATCGCCATGACCGTCTCTCTCACCCGCTTCATCCGCAACAAAGGAGGGTTGAGGGCTGAGCGTTCTCTTCCCTGTTCACTATTCCCTCTTCCCTGTTCCCTGTTCCCTCTGTTCCCCATTCCCCGTTCCCCTGCTTAATCTTTTAACCTTACCTTGTGCTTGCGTAAATCAGGATGTTCACGCCCAGTTTGATGGCGTCATCCTCTAGATAGCTGTTGCAATACTTGTTGGGGGAAAGTTCCCAGGCGCCCGCCATGCCGATCGGGCTGTAGATCACGGCGGGGTTGCCGTCCACCATCCAGGTGAGAATCTGCGGGGCGATCGCCGGCGCGTTGTTGAATGACTTGGCGCAGGCGGGCGTCACCTTCATGGTAGTGATGGTGTTGGGGAGCTTGTAGAGCGGATGGCCCTGCCCCAGCATCGACGGCTGGACACCGGGCAGAACCTGCGACATGATCGCGCGGAAGGAGACATCAAACGCCTTCCGTCCGCAGCAGGCCTCGGCGAAAAGCAGCCCGCCGCCATTGAGATAGGTCCTCAGCGCGGTAATCTCCTCGGGCTTCAGGGTGAAGGTCTCATGCCCGGTCAGATAGAGAATCGGCGAATCGAAGAGTTTGGGATCGGTCAGCTTCATCTCTTTCGTCGTGAATTTGACCGGGACGCCGGTCTGGACATTGTACTGCGAGAGCAGAACCGAGAGGCCGACGTGACGGGTCTTCCATTCGCCGCTGTAGATCACCTGGGCGATATTCATCGATCCCGCGTCGGAGACCTGCTTCGAGTCCTCGAATTTGGTCTTCTTCATGTTCTCCAGCGTCCAGTTACGCATCGCGCTGGCGTAACTCAAAATGTTCATCCCAAGCTGTTGCGCGGACTCCTGCTCATACGCCAGGATGTTGTCATCCTCCAGCGGATCCCAGCCGACCTCCATCCCGAACCGGGAGATGATCGCGACCGTCCGGCAGTCAATGGTCACGCCGTCCAGCCACGGGTCGTTCCCCTTGTAGACGGCACGGACGCCCGGACGGTAGTTCACCTTGTCCAGCGAGTAGTAGGCGTGGAAGATCGGGTGGTCTGCGCTCAGCCGCTGCACCGGCGCCTCGGGGAAGACCTCATTCAGCACCCGGATCGCCGAATCGTAAAACGGCTTGGATCCCATGCCCGCATTGAGGATGATCGTCCCGCCCCGGAGCAGATAATCGCGGAGCTTTTTCTTCTCCCCCGCGTTGAGGCTCCAGTGGAAATGACCGGAACGGTAGAGAATCGGATTCTGATCGGGATCCTCGTCGATCTCGGAGAACGACTTCGCCTCGAAATCGTAATCGACATCCGCCATCCCCTTCAGCGACTTCAGCAGATTGTTCAGATCGTTTGGGCGGGCATTCCAGTCCACCTCCCCATACGGCGAGGTCAGCTTGGTGAACATCGTCGGGGGTTTGGGCGGATTCTTCTTTTCGGAACGGGACATCGGCGTCGCGGGCGGCGGCGGATAGGGAACAAACGTCTCGCCGCCGGACATGTTCGCGGGCGGCGGCGGGACCTCTTTACGCGGGGGCGGCGGAACAAAACCCGGCTCATCGGAACCGTCGCCGTCGAAAATCTGGCCGCCCAATGCGGTCATCCCCGTCACCAAGGAGAGAACCGCCACTTCCGCCATCCGATAATACCACATTTGTCTCTTCATCCCGTAATTCTCCTGACCGGATTCGTATTCAAAATTGATGATGGAAAAGAGTATCTTAAACTGGTGCCGATAAGTCAAGGGGAAACGTGCGCGTACGGATCTTCCGGCTGAAAGGCGTTCAGGATCCCGCTGGCGACAACCCCGCCATCGGCATCGGTGATGACCGTCTCAAACGAGGCGAAGGCGTCATCCGTAAAGAGGAGCCGCGCGCGGATGCCATACCGCGCCCCCTTTTTGAAAACGGGAATCGTGATGTCGATCTTCCGCGACCCCAGCACGAACCCGATTCGGGGATCCCGTCCATTGCGGACCTGGACCAGCCCGACATAACAGGCGACGGTCTGCGCCATATACTCCAACGCGACCGAAGCGGGGACGCCCTCCAAGGCGGCATCATAAAAGACATCACCGTCCGTCACCGTCACCGACGCGCTCACCTCTTCCTCCGAAAAGGAATCGGGGTCATAATCGCTCAGCAGAATCATCGGCGCCCGATGCGGCAGAACCTTCTCCAGCGGCAGTTTATCCATGATCTTCCCTTCCCAGAATCAGGCTCGCGTTGCTTCCCCCGAAGGCGAAGGAGTTGGAGAGCGCCGTCCGACACGGCCGACGCTCGTTCAGCCCGACCAGCGGAAGCGGCGGAAGCGTCTCGTCCCGCTCCCCGTCGAACACGTGCGGCAGCAGCCGGTCACCCGCATCAAGCATCAGCCAGCAAAGGCCCGCCTCAATCGCCCCCGCCGCGCCCAGGGTGTGGCCCGTCATCGGCTTCGTGGAGGAACAGGGCACGGAGAGTCCGAAGACATCGCGAATGGCAAGACTTTCCATCCGGTCGTTATAGACGGTCCCCGTCCCATGCAGGTTGATATATCCGATGGCTCCCGGGGGCAACCCCGCATCCGCCAACGCCGCCCGCATCGCATCGGCCGCGCCGCGCCCTTCCGGGTGGGGCGCGGTCAGGTGATAGGCATCGGAACTCTCGCCGATCCCGAGCAGGGAAACCGGACCGTTCTCCCGCTCCATGATGAAAAGCGCCGCCCCCTCGCCGAGATTGATCCCCGACCGCCGCTTCCCCATCGGCTGGGCCAATTCGCCGCTCAACGCCTCCAGCGCGAGAAAACCGTTCTCCACCACACGCGAAAAACTGTCCGCCCCGCCCACGATCACCGCATCGCAAATCCCGCCCGCCAACAGCCGGCGGGCCGAGGCGAAGGCTTTCGCGCTGGAGGAACAGGCGGTGGAGACAACCCACGCGGGACCGCCCGTCCCCAGCACCCCTTTCAGGAAGGTCGCGGGCGTCGCCATGTCGATCCCGCCGGAAGGACACCGCGTAAACTCCTCCATCGTCGAATTGCTGCTCCCCAGGACAATCCCGACCCTCTCCCACGCGACGCGCCGCCGGAGCGAGGCCAGTTCCGGTTCCAGTTGATCCGCCGCCATCCGCAGCAGACGAGCGCAGCGCGGCTCGGCCGCCTCCTCCGGTTCCGGCAGATCGACGCGCCCGAAAGGCGAAACCGCGCCGGCGGGAAGCACCCCCGTCCACGGCCGCATGAAGGACGTGTCGCCGGCCAACGCCCGTTCCAAGATCGTCCGGGTATCATCCCCCAACGCGCAAACCAAACCCAGCGCCGTCAATCCGACTCGCATGGCACACTCCAGTTAAACCATTGTTCCCGATAACGCCGCACCAGCGGCTCCAGAAAAGCGATATACTGGTCAAGCAGGTCGGCACCGCCCTCCGCTTCCTGCACCTCCACCCGATAGTGGTTCGGCGCATCCCGGACACACACCACGAAGAAGACCGGATGCTCCAGCGCCTTCGCCAGCCGGAACACCCCTTCAGGGAAATCCGCCTCGTGCGAGAGGAAGGTCCGTTTCCGCGATTTGCCGTAGCCGCGATCCCCCGCCATCAGGACGCAATCGCCGTGATCAAGCCAATCGCCGATGGTGAACACCTCACCGATCCCGAAGGTCTCAAGCGGATGGATGGAGACCTCCGGCCGATGGGCGCGGCAGGCGTAGAACGCATTGAAGACCTCGGTCTGCTCCACCTTCATGAAGGCGTGGACATGCGCCGGGCATCGCGCCAGGGCGGGCAGCACCTCAACCGTCCCCAGATGGGAAGAGATCACGAAGACGCCCCGCTTCGCCTCGACCGCCTGACAGAATCGGATGCCGTCGCCCGTCCCCCCCGCCAATTCAACGACCGGCTGATCCTTTCCGTCGGCCATCACCACCAGTTTGTCGATCATCCCCTGCGTGAAAAGACGGAGGCGGGGCAGAGACTTCGCCTCATATCGTACCTTGCGATTCGTCAGCCAGACACATCCGGCGATCATCCCCCCCAATCCGTCCAGCACCCGTTTACCGAAGAGCCTGTAGACCCACCAGGCGAGGGTCAGCCCGAGCGGGGACGCGCCCTGTTCCACCTGTTCCGGCGCGGGACGCAGCATCGCGTAGGCGATCAGGAAGGAGACCGACAGCCCGATCCCCAACGCCTGCCCGATCGAACGGACCAGCGGGAAAGCCACGCAGGCCAACGCGCCGAAACCCGCCAAACTGGTCAGAAGGGAACAGAAAACCGATTTCAAGGCATGATGGAAACCGGAAGCGAGAAAGATGGTGTAATCCAAGCTCATCCCGATCACCATGAAACAGGCCAGGAGGTGGAAGAGGTTGACGGATTGTCCGGAAAGGGCGATGCCCGCGAAGACTGCGAGCGTCGCGCCCAAGGAGGGCAATACGATCACGGGCATCCGCCGACGGAAGAGCGCGCCCAAAACGACCAGTAACGCCACGGCGGTGACCAACAGGAATTTTCGGGTCAACCGCTCATACCGCGCCATTAGGTCGGAGAGTATCTGGCGCGGCGCATAGAAGGTGACCCCCTGCGGCAGAACCGTTTGGGAATCGGCCTGCGGAATCAGGGAATAGAAACCGCCCTCATAGGGATAGAGGAAAGCGGAGGTCCACGCCCGGGGCAGGGTCTGGAGATTCCAATCCTCGGGTGCCGAGGGCGGGATAAGGGGCTTATCGAGTTTCAGTTTCCGCGCCAGATCGCCACCCTCTTCACGGTAAAGGCGCTGGACCAGCGCATCATCCGCGATCCGCCGCGACCGGGAGGGAAGGAAACGGGAAAGACGCGGGAGACCGGGCGGCAAGGGAATCGACTCCTCGCGTTCCAAAACCTCCTCCAATGTCCCGCCCCGCACCAGCAGCAGCCCCTTGCCGGTATCATCACTGCCACTCAGGGTTCGGAACAGCTGTTCCGCCTCCATCAGCGCGGGCGAGGGTTGGTGCAACTCCCCGACGGGTGTCTGGAAACGGACTTTCAAAAACCCCCAAACGATCAGGATGGCCAAGGGCAGCAACAGCCACCGCAGATTCGGAAGATGCGCCGGAGTCGATGCGGGTATCGGTTGCGGTTCCGGATAGAAGAGCAGGATCGTGATCAAGGCGACGGTCAATCCCGCTCCCATCAGAATCGCGATCTGGGCCAACACGGGCAAGCCGGAAAAGGCCAGCGGAAGGAAGGTCACCTCAGTGGTCAGATAGGAGGCGAAGAGATTTCGCGTGATTTTGCCGGACGCGACCGGTTCCGTCCCGCGCGCGGCGAGCAGCCAATGGAAGGAGTAATCGATCGTCAAACCGAGCAGCGTGGTTCCGAATACGCATGCCAACAGATGGATCGTGCGGAAAACCGCGCCCAGCGCAATCAATCCGCCCAATGTGGAGAGCGTGAGGGAGAAGAGAAAGAGCGGGAGGAATCGGAAGGAACGGAATGCGATCCATGCCACACACAGGATGAAGACAATGGAAAAGGCGGAAAGAATCTGGATGTCTTTCCGGCAACGTTCGGAAACCTCAACGGTATGGAACGGGACCCCGCAGAACCGAATCGTCACATCGGGCGCGGCGAGCGCATCGCGAAGGGCGTGAAGCCGTGCGACCATCTGCGGGAGCCAGGCCAGATCCGTCGCCCGTTTCTCCGCCAGAGTCAACGCCATCAGCAGATGGACGCACCCATCCCTTTCCGCCGTCAGATAACCCTCGTCCGGCTGCCATCCGGAGAAGGATAGCGGAAGGGATGCGGCGAACCCGCCCAACACGCCGAACGGATCGGCGTCCAGCGGGAAAAGGGCGGGCGCGGGCGAACCGTAGAGACGGTGCAGCGTCCGCAGCGCCAGCCGCTTTCCCTCCCCCGCCTGAAGCGTCTTGCGGTCATCATCACTCACCAATCCCCCGGCGTGACTGCGGTAGAAATCAAGATAGGTCCGAAGTTCGTCGCCATCTGTTTTGAAACGGATTGATTCGAAATCCGAGCGGTCCAGCGCTTCATGGAACCGGTCCGCCACCGCCCGCGCCCGGTCAAAATCCGGCGCGGAAAAAAGAACCTGAAGCTGGGTCGCGCTCCGGTTCCGGATGGCCTCGGGCACGTTGAGATCCTTTTCCCCGATCAACGCGAACAACGAGGTTTCAATGGCTGGCGGGAAGCAAAAAAACAGCAATCCCGCCCCCACCGCCAACAGCAGCAGGAAGAGGATACGCCCGATTGTCCGTCCGTTCTTCATCCGATGCGCGCCCGCCTCACTCTGTTTCCCATAGCTTGTGCAGCTTCTGTCCCGTTTCCTTGAACCGGATATCCGCCTGATCGCCGCTCGCGTAAACAATCGCCGTGCGGTCGATGGCCTCTCCGCCCCAGATCGTCACCTGCTTGACCCATCGGGAAAATTGACGCCGCTTCGGGAGAAGCCGCATCGTCCATCCCGTACCGACCTCTTCCCACGTCCAGTTGAAGGCATCCGAGAACGGCGCCGTCTCTCCCGCCAGAAGGCGATCGGTCTGCTGACGGATCGAGGCGTAATACGGCAAATCCTTTAACCCCTTCGTCTCCGTGCCGAGCTCCGAGACGATCGCCAGCGTGTTGGTCGTCATCCGATACTCATGCATAAACGGCTCGCGCATCTGCCAGACGATTCCCCGTCCCGCGAAACAGGAGACGACCCCGGACGATTCAACCGTCAATGCCGGCGAGACCGTGGTCTTCGCCATCGTCCATTCCGCATCGGCATCCAACGCGCGCCTCACCGCCGACACGAAACGGGCGGGCGGTTCTTTCGCCCGCAGCGTCAGCGCCAGAGAGGCCGCAACCATCAGCCAAATCCATTTTCTCATGCCTTACCTCCCCTCATCCGCCGCAAAAACTCAGCGGGCAACTCAAAAAGCAGTTCGCGCGTATCGCGGTTCACGGCGGCGTGACGGGTACTTCCCTTACACATCCGTTCGCCCGTCGCGGCATCCCGGACTAGATAGGAGAGAACCAGCAGGTTGTCGTTCGTCTCGTCGGCGGTCACATCGATCCAGATCGTCTGCCCGAAGACGCATGGCCGTACATACTTGATCGTCAGCCCGATCACGGGAATCAGAAATCCCGCCCGCTCCATCTCGTCATAAGTCATGCCGAGGTGTTCAAAGAACCCGCACCGCGCCTCTTCGAAATATTTCACATAGTGCCCATGCCAAACGATCCGCATGGAATCCACATCGTAAAACGGGATTTTGATCGAATGCCGATAGGTCGTACCCATTCTCTCTCCTCTCTCTCCGTCCATATCCACATCCCCCACCTTCAGCACCGTTTATAGCATCGGAACAACCGCAGGAAACAGAGCCGGGCGTGCAACATGAAGAAAGCGATATTATCACGAATCATCCGGAAGTTGGAAACACCATTCTCGGGATAGGTCACATGAACCGGTTGGGAACGCAACGGCCAGCCGTTCCAAAGCCAGCGGACAACGATCTCGGCGTCAAACCCCATCCGCCGGCACCGGAGCAGCGGAAGAAGCGCCACGGAACGCGCCGCAGGATAAACCCGACACCCGCACAAACCGTCCTCATCGCGGACACCGGTCTCCAGCCAGAGAAAAAAACGGGTCACCTTCCGTCCCGACGCCCGCGCGGCGGGAACCGTCGCGTCATACACGGGGAATCCCGAAATCAACGCCTCGGGTTCCTTCTCCGCCCTCTCCACCAGCGTCAAGGCGTCCGCGATCCGATGCTGGCCATCCGCGTCGATCTGGATCGCATGGGTATACCCCTCTCCCTCCGCCCAGCGCAGAGCCGTCGCGATCGCCGCACCTTTCCCCATATTCCGCGCATGACGAAGCACCGTCACATCCGGCAGGGCCAACGGCACGTCGTTTCCGTCATCCACCGCCACCACGGGATACGGCGTCTCCCGGAGGCGCGCGATCACCTCCCGGACCGGCTCAACGTGGCGATAGACCGGGACAATCCAAACCGGCTTCAGGGTGTTCCGCATTCAAACACCCCCGATGTGCAAGCCGTCTGCCCGTCTGACAAACGGAAGGAGAAGCGATCCCCGGATAGCCGTTCGAGCTCAAAATGGACCGTCCGGCGCGGAAGGATCGGTTTCAGAAACTTCAACCGCGTCAACCGGCCGGGAAACGGCGACACCCGAAAGGTGTGCTCCAGAAACCGCTGGATGAAGAAGAGTTGCGCCACACCCGGCAGGACCGCAAATCCGGGAAAATGCCCCTGGAAGTAGACGGCATCCGGAATGAAGGTCAGACTGGCGGTCAACCGCTCGCCATCGAACCGCCAATCCTCCGCCACCGGTTCCTGAAGCGGGGATTTCAACAGGGGAAGCACCCGCTCAAGCGTGAGTTTTCCTTGAGGATTGTAGGGAAGCGATGAGACAAACCGGATGCGGCGGAAAACCGCCTGCGGCGGCAGGGATTCCCCCATCGCGAGGGAAAGGGTGCGGATGACATCATGATAGGTCGATGCCTTCAACGCCGCCTTTCCCGCATCGGTCAACGTCGCCAAGACCCAGATGCGCGGCACCGCCGTATCTGACGCGACCGCGTGGGCCGAATCGATGTAGGGATGGGTCTGCAACGCCGCCTCCACCTGCGGCAAGGCGACCATCCTTTCCAAGATCTTCACGCACCGGTCCCGCCGTCCCTCCAGCAGAAAGGAACGGGGCGAAAGGAGCGTCACGCCATCGCTCATCACAAAGGGGCGCGTCACGCAGAACGGGGAATCGACCCGAAGCCTCCCATCCGGCTCAGCCGCGATCTCCACCCCGTCAAAAACCCTCCAGGCCGCGCCGTCACACTGTTGGCGCCAGGCCACGCTGCCCGTCTCCGTACTTCCGAATATCTCGATCGGCGAGACGCCCATCAGCGCTTCGACGCGGGCGGAAAGCGGTTGCCGCAACAGGCTTCCGGACGTAACCACACCGGCGAACCGGCGGGGCAACGCGCGGACGATCGGATCGTCAACCAGCTTCTCAAGGAAGGAAGGCGTCGTTACGAAGAGAACCGCCGGACAGCGCGCGACCCGCGCCAGCAGCTCATCGGGAGAGAGGACGATCGCGGGATCCACCGGATATCCCGCGGCTTGGGGCATGCGAATCCGCCAGAGCTGGCCGTACATGTGATGGGGCTGGACGGTTGAGACGACCGTCGGACGCGCCTTCAGCCATGCTGAAAACGTCCGCGCCAAACACGCGGCATCCGCCTCCAGCGAAGCCTCCGTCTTGACGATCCGTTTAGGCACACCCGTGCTGCCGGATGTCTGAAACTCCGTTACCCGTCTGCTCTCTTCCTCACTCGCCATCACACCATCCCGTCCCGCAACGCCATCCTCTCACGAACAAAGATAGTTTACCACACCCCACCCCGCCACGCAACGGGTCGTATCCGCAACTTTTCGGTTGAAGGCTCCTCATCCATTTTGACTCGTCAACCCTATCCGATTCCCTTAAACTAATAACCGATTCTTTTGGCAATCCGCAAAGGACAGAGACGATGACAAAACGCGCGACATGCATCCTGACCATTCTTTTCTCACTCGCCGCCACCGGCACGAAAGCGGAGATGAAACCCGCCCCGATTTTCTCCTCCCACATGGTCTTCGCGGCGGGAAGACCGATCCGTATCCACGGCACGGGTGAGGGCAAAGCCCTTGCCGTGTTCAACGGGAAACGGGCCGAGGCGGTTGCAGCAAACGGGAACTGGTCCCTTGAACTTCCGGCTGAACCGTATGGGGGCCCCTACACGCTGGACCTCACGCTCGACGGACGGACGGTCACATTTGAGGACATCTATGTCGGGGAGGTCTATCTATTGGCGGGCCAATCCAACATGCAGTTCAAATTGGGAGAATCGGACACCGCGAAGGAGCGGTATGAGGATCTTCCTTTAATGCGTTCGTTCTCCCTGCCACGCCCCGAACCGGAACCCCACACCCCGGAGGACGGATGGGTCCCCTGCACGAAAAACGACGCCGGCAATTGGTCGGCGATCGGTTACCACTTCGGCCGGACCCTGCAGGCTAAAAAAGGAATCGCGATCGGTTTGATCAACGTCTACCAGGGCGCATCCATCATCCAAAGTTGGATGCCCGCCGCGTTGGCGAACCAGCCGGCCTTCGTCCTGCCCAAGGAGGAGCTTCATTTCGACGCCACCCACGCCTACTTCTCAAAGTGGAACCGTCCCGGTATCCTGTACGAAAAGGCGTTCCGGCTCATCGGCACCTATCCGGTCTCCGGCGTTCTCTGGTATCAGGGTGAAAGCAACACCGGCAAGGGTGAATACGCCGTCTATGCGGACCTGCTGGCGGCCATGATCGGGCAATGGCGGAAAGATCTGCTTCATCCGGACCTGCCGTTCGCCGTCATCCAGATCGCGGATTACGATCACAGGAAAGATGCGGCATGGAAAGCGATCCAGGCCGCACAGCTCCGCGTTCCCGAACGTTGTCCACATGTCACAGCCGTCAAATGCGCGGACATCTGCTCGTCGGGAAACATCCATCCGCCGGAGAAGGAAGCGCTGGGGAAACGGCTGGCGGCATGGGCATTGGCACTCTTCCCCAAACAGGGAAGCGAGCGTGTTTTTCACATCGCTCCGGACGGCCGCGACTGTTCCGCCGCCTTCTTCTCCGCCATCGATGCAATCCGCCGGTTGGGGGGCGGCACGATCGAGCTGGAGAAGGGCGACTATCACTTCGGCGTGGGAATGGGACGGGAGATGGCGTTCTTCATCTCCAACCATGACCAGTCGCCCACCCATCCGGTCAACCTGCCCTTCTCCGACGTGTCAGATTTGACCGTGCAGGGAAACGGGGCGCATCTGATTTTCCACGGTGCGACCCTCGGCGCGGCGATCCTCCGCGCCAATCGGGTTACCCTCAAGAACCTGACGATGGATTGGTCCCGTCCCTTCCTCTCCGAGATGACCATCACCGGATTTGAAGCGGGCAAGACGCTTGGAACCATCGACAAAACCCTCTTCCCCTACTGGGTCAATAATGGGCATATTTTGGCTGTTGGCGAAGGGTGGACCTCACCGGTCAGTTCGAGTATGCTCTTCCGGGGCAGCACGCACGAAATCGTGGAACGTTCCTGCGATGTCGCCTACTTCGGCACGGTGGAGGCGGAACGTCCGGACGGAACCCTGGTCTGTCCGTATGATTTCTCAAAAGTCGGGGCCGGCGCCCAAGTCGGGGACATCGTCTGTCTGCGTCCCGAACGCCGGCCCTATCCCGCCATCGTGATCGACCACGCGAAAGACACGGTTCTGGAGAATATCGCGATCCATACCGCATGGGGCATGGGCGTCATCGCGCAGATGTCCGAGAACATCATTTGGCGCGGTACCGGCAAGGCGCTGGACGGCCAATCGGGTTGTTTTCCCCCCCCCGGCTCCAAACGGGTCACCACTCTCCATGCGGACGCCTCGCATTTCTCCAACGTCAAAGGGGAGGTGACAGTCGAAAACTGCCTTTTTGAGACGATGATGGATGACGCCATCAACGTCCACTCCACCTGTCTCGGTATCACCGCCGTGGAGGACAACAGACGGATCCGTTGCCGTTATATGCATGGCCAGGCCTACGGCTTCGATGTCTTCAACCTCCGCGACACCCTGCGCTTCATCCGGGGCAAAACGCTGGAGAACGGCCCTGAATGTCAAGTGGCCGGCATCGTGAGACATGATGACCGCGAACTCACCCTAACCCTCTCCGCCCCGATCCCTGACGGGTTGGGCGTGGGCGATGCCGTGGAGAACGCCGATTATCAACCGAGCGTGATCTTCCGGGGAAATGTGGTGCGGAACAACCGCGCCCGCGGCGCGCTCTTCACCACACCCCGTTCCGTGCTGGTGGAGGACAACGACTTCGACCATGTCTCCGGTTCCGCCATCCTCTTCGCGGGTGACGCGCAGGGGTGGTACGAATCCGGCGCATGCGAACAGGTCACCGTCCGAGGGAACCGTTTCCGCAACTGTCTGACCTCGGTCTTCCAGTTCTGCAACGGCATTCTCTCCGCCTATCCGATGATCCGGGATCAGAATAGCCAGAAACGGCACTACCACCGCCACTTCACGATCACCGGAAACCGGTTCGAGACATTCGATGTCCCGTTGCTCTATGCGCTCTCGACAGACGAGATCATCTTCGAGGACAATACCGTGATCTGGAACACGGATTACCGGGGCTGGAAGAAACCGCCTTTCATCCTGGAGCGGTGCGATGCCTGCCGGTTGCAGAAGGTGGAGAAGTGATGGAAAACACGAAACTCATCCATGCGCAACGGATTCTCGATGCGGGCGGCGTCGTGATCCTTCCGACCGACACCGTCTACGGCATCGGCGCGAAACCCGATTGTCCGGGCGCGGTCCGCCGCATCCGCCAGATCAAAGGCCGCCCGACTGACAAACCGATCGCGCTGCTGGCGGCGGACCTCGCGTCGGTCCGCGCCTTCGGCGCCACGCTTCCCGATGCGGCTCTCAAACTGGCGGAGACCTTCTGGCCCGGCGCATTGACCCTCGTGCTGCCCTGCGGGGAGGGGTATGAAGGCTTCCGTGTGCCGGACCATGACGCGACACGCCAGCTACTGAAAGCGTGCGGCGGTGTGCTGCGCGTGACGAGCGCGAATCTCAGCGGTCAGATGCCCGCCTGCTCCGCGGCGGAAGCGCTGAAAGATGTCGGTCTGGAAGCCGACCTCATCATCGACGGCGGCATCTCCCCCGGCGGTATCGCGAGCACCGTCGTCAAAATCGACCCCGAGAACCGCATGACGGTGCTCCGCGAAGGAGCCATTTCCGAATCGGCCCTCCGCGAAGCACTGGTAGAACGTTAAGGAAGCGTCACGGTCGCGGCGGTTAAACCCTCCGATGTGACGGTCAGAGACAACGGTCCCGGAGTGTCCCGGCGGATCACCGCCATCGCCTTCCCATAGAAGAGCGGATGCGAGGCGGTCTCGGTGAATGCCTCAAACGCATGGGGATTACCGTTCCCGACACCCAGAATCGTACCGTTGCCCTCCAGCTTGAACTGGAGACGGTTCATAGCCAACGGATTCCGGACACCTTTCGCGTCCAGCGCATCGATCTGGACCCAGATCAATTCGTCTTCGTCATCCGAATACTTCGGCTCGACCGTCAGTTTCAGCGCCGCCGGCTCGCCCGCCGTCCGCATTGTCTTCTCGCCCAGCCGTTTACCGTCCTTATAGGCGATCACCTTCAGTTCACCCGGCTCATACGGCACATCCAGCCAACGCAACCGGTATTTGTCGCAGATCCGATAATAGGGCTGCGAGAGCGTCGGAATCGGATCCGGACTCGCGTACACATCGCGGATCGACGCGAAATACCCCTTCTGCACCTCCGTCACCGTCACTTTCACATACCGCGCGGTCACCGGCTTCTCAAGCGCGATCGGCTTTGTCTCGCCCGCCTTCTTGGCGAAAACCGTCTCCCACCGCTCGCCATCGGCCGACACCTGCGCCTCGAAGGCATACAGGGCATACTCAAACTCGAATTCGATCGCGAGATAGCGGAAGGTCTTGGGTTCGCCCAGATCGAACTGAATCCATTCCGGCAGATGCCGCGTCGCCGCGCACCAGCGTGTCGCGGAATCGCCATCGATCGCCAACTTCGCGAAATTCCCCTTGTCGTCCTCGACGGAGGAGGCCGTCACCGCCGCTTTCGTCATGAGATTCGTGAAGCCGGGCAGCGATTGCCCATCCTTTTTGCGGATGCCCAGTGAACGCCCGTTGAGGAAAAGTTCCGCAGAGTCGCCGCTGGTGTAGACGTAGACGGGAACCGACTTACCTTCCAGCCCCGCCCAGTTCCAATGCGGCAGGATGTGGAGGGTGTCAGCCTGGGGATTCCAATAACTCCGGTAGAGGTAATAGCGATCCTTCGGGACGCCCGTCAGATCGACGATCCCGAAATAGGACGAACGGGAATCGGCGTGAGGGGTGGGTTCGCCCAGATAATCGAAACCGGTCCAGACAAACTCGCCGCAGACGTAGCGGTCGCGTTCCATGCGGTCGAATTCGACATCCGCAATGTCGGGCCCCGCATTGTGGTCATACGAATCGACCTGATACTGGTTGGTGCGCAGTTCCCGTTTACCCGTCGGAGGCGGGTTGATATAAAAACCGTATGAGCTGTATGCAGACGCCGACTCCGAATAGACGAGCGGCTTCGTCGGATACTTCTCCTTGACCGGACGGTAACAGCCGCCGTAGTTCCACCCGGTGATATCCAGATCGTCATAGATGCCGTCATCGAGGACATCCTTGTAGGACATGAAGTAGATGTTTCCATTCCCGATGGGGCGGGTTGTGTCCAGTTCCCGCATTTTCTCACGGAAGAGAGCGCACCGCGCACGGGTCAGCCCATTGTTCTTCGGATCATCGGGCTTGCCCTTCCCGATCTCGTTGCTCATCGACCAGACCACCACCGAGGGATGGTTCCGGTCCCGCTTCACAAAGGCCTGGAGATTCCGCGCCACATACGGCTCCAGCTTCTCGTTCGATTTGCGTCCCGCCGTTCCGTCCCACTTGTCGAAGCACTCATCCCACACCAGAATACCCATCTCGTCGCACAGATCCAAAACCTCCGGCGCCGGCGCGTTGTGGCTGGTCCGCAGGGCGTTCACGCCCATCGCCTTCATGATCGACAGCTGCCGCCGCATCGCCGACCGGTCAAACGCCATGCCCAGCAATCCGAGATCGGAATGGAGGTTGACGCCGCGCATCTGAACCCGCCGCCCGTTCAGGTGAAACCCGTTCGCCGCCCAGTCATTCGCCAACGGACCGGTCGCAACCGGAAACGCGATGGTCCGGATGCCGAAGCGGATCCGCTCCTCCGCCAACGTCTCGCCCGCCGCCGATTTCAGCGCCACCGCCGCCGTGTAGAGGTTGGGCGACTCGACATCCCAAAGCGCGGGTGTTCCGACCGTCAGATTCAGACTGCCCGCCGAGGCAAACGCGGAACTCTCCGCGGCGACAATCCCCTTCCGCATGAGTTTCACCGCAACCGCCGCGTCAAGGGGCGCCTGTTCAATCTCCCACTTCACCGTCACCGTCGCGCGATCCTTCTCCACCTCCGGCGTCGTGATCTGGATACCGTGATAGGCGAAATGGGAAGAATTCTGAATCCGCAAGACGACCTTGCGGTAGATGCCCGCCCCGGGATACCACCGCGAACGGTGGTCAAGGGTCGAAACCCGCACCGCGATCACATTCTTCTCTCCGAACTTCACATACGGCGTCGCATCCACCCGGAAGCTCATGTATCCGTAATCCCAACCGCCCGCCAGCTGACCGTTCACATAGACTTGGGGCGAAGCCATCACACCATCAAAATCGAGATAAACGCACTTCCCCGCATCCGACGCGGCCAGTTCCAGGGTCTTCCGATACCAGCCGACCCCCTGCCACGGCAACTTCCCGGTCCCGCCGTTTCCCTTGGGGTCGAACGGCCCTGAAATCGCCCAGTCATGCGGCACCCGGACCTCCCGCCAAGCCGAGTCGTCGAAATCTATCTTTTCCGCCGACAGATTCCGATCCGTTTCCTTCGCGAACCGCCACCCCAGCGTCAGCACCTCGTCCGCCCGAAGCGACCATCCCGCACATACCGCCGCAACCCAGATTCCCAAACCGCTTTTCATTTCAAACCCCTTTCCCGATCTCTCCCGACAACCCCAGATCCTGAATCCGCCAATCGCAGTGTCCCATTCACTTCCGCTTCGCAGCCACCGCTTTACGAAGCGCGGGAAGGAGACGGAGCGCGACCTGCTCATTTCCGGCCTTGTTCGGATGATCGGTCTCATCCCAGAACGGCGCGAGACGGTTGGGTTTCACATCCACCTGCATGTTCGGCACGTAACGGCACTTGTATTTTCGGCAAAGCGCCTCCTCCGCCGCACCCATGTCCGACGCGAGTTTGAACCGCGACGCGCTGAATTCCGTGCAGATCTCGTTCCAGAAGTCACGCTTCCCGAAACAGCCGGCCACAACCACCTCGCAACCTATCGCCTTCGCCTGGACGATCATAGACTCCAGATCGGCGAACATCTCTTTGACCGTCCGGGAATTGCGCCAGAAATCATTCGCCCCCAATGCGATCAAAACCACATCGGGATGGCGTTCCAGCACATCCTTGGAATAACGGCGTAAGCCGCCGTCGAGCGTATCCCCGCCGATACCCGCATCGACCACACAGACATCCGGCATCTGTCGCTGCAGCCAGTCGCTGTAATGGCCTCCCTTTCCCCCGCAGGAGGTCAGGCTGTCCCCCAGGCAGACCAAAACCGGCCGCCTGTCCTTCATGCCCCACGCCAGAATGGCGATTGCCGCCGCCATCCCGCCCAAAAACATAATCCATGCCCCCACTCTGAAGTTCCGCATCGTATCATCCCCTTTTATCGCGACCTAAAATCAAGAAACGTCAAGTCCTCTTCCCCGTTCCCCGAGGAACGTTGCGGGTTGAGCGTTGAGCGTTGAGCGGGACGGGACACGCGACACACGACTGTCCCATTGACCACTGAACACTGACCACTGCTCACTGAACACTCTTCCCCATTCCCCGTTCCCCTCTTTAGTTTTTTAACCTTTTCTCAACGCTCAACCCTCAACCCACAATCAGCATGCAATCCCCGTAGCTGAAGAACCGATACCGTTCACGGATCGCCTCTTGATAGGCGGAAAGGATCCGCTCCCGCCCCGCCAAGGCCGAGACCATCATCAGCAGCGTCGATTGCGGCAGATGGAAATTGGTCAGCATCACATCGGTCACCCGGAAGGTGAAGGGTGGATAGATGAAGATCGAACTGCTTCCATGTTCCGCCACAACTGTCCCGTCGTGCGCCGCCGCAACGGTCTCCAGGGTCCGCACGCTGGTGCTTCCGACCGCCACAACCCGTCCGCCCCGCGCCCGGCAGGCGGCGATCGCCCGCGCCGTCTCTTCCGAAACGGTATACCGCTCGGCATCCATCCGGTGATCCTCCACCGTCTCGCACTTGACCGGCTTGAAGGTGCCGGGGCCGACATGCAGTGTGACCGACGCCCGTTGCACGCCCTTCTCGGCGAGCCGCTGAAGGATCGCCTCCGAAAAGTGCAGACCCGCCGTCGGGGCGGCGACCGCCCCCACTTCGCGGGCATAGATGGTCTGATACCGCTCCCGGTCCAGCCGCGCCTGACGCGGATCGCCCGACCGATGGATGTAGGGCGGGACAGGGGTCAAACCGTACCGGTCCAAAATCCCCATCAGCGGACCGTCCGCCAGAAAGAGAACCCGGCAGGTCCCCTCCCCCGTCTTCTCCAGGATCTCCGCCTCCAGATGGTCCTCCGCGAACCGGGCACGCAACCCAACCCTGACCGGGCGTCCCGAACCGCTGATGCAGGACCAGCAGGTCACCTCCTCCGCCGCGCCGACCCGCTCCCCCGGCACGGGTAGGGGCTCCAGCAACAGCAACTCCAGCGCGCCGCCCGTGTCCGACCACTGTCCCTTGATTCGGGCGGGGAAAACCTTCGTGTCATTGACCACCAGCAGATCGTTCGCATCCAGATAGTCCACGATATCCGCAATGTGCCGATGCTCCAACCGCCCGTCCTGACGATGGAGCACCATCATCCGCGACTGGCCGCGTTCGGCAGGCGGCTCCTGGGCAATCAACTCCTGCGGCAGGTCATAGTGGAAATCGGAGGTCTTCATCGCTTAGAAATGGGAACCCCGGACAATGACCGTATCGCGCGCCGTCCGGCGCGTCTCGGGATAATCCAGCGTGTAGTGCAGTCCCCGCGACTCCTTGCGGCGCATCGCGCAGGTGATGATCAGTTCCCCGACCAAGGCCAGGTTCCGCAGCTCCAGCGTGTCGGGCGTCACCAGATAGTCGAAATAGTACTCCCGGATCTCTTTGCGGAGATTCTTGATCCGGTGGCGCGCGCGCTCCAGCCGCTTGTTGGTCCGGACGATGCCGACATAGTCCCACATGCAGGTCCGCGCCTCCATCCAGTTATGCGCCACCATGACCGCCTCGTCACTCGCCACCGCCGTCCCGTACTGCCAGTCGGGAATACGAAGGTGGTCGGGGAGTGTCCGGGGCAGTTCCGCCACGCGCCGCGCGTTCTCATACGCGCAGACAACCGCCTCCAGCAGGGAGTTGCTGGCCAGCCGGTTGGCCCCGTGCAGACCCGTGCAGGCCGTCTCTCCAACCGCCGAAAGCCCAGGCAGCGAAGTCTTGCCGTCCACCCCCGCCCGCACGCCGCCGCAGCAGTAATGGGCCGCCGGCACGATCGGGATCAGGTCCTTCGCCATGTCGATCCCGAACGAGAGGCAGGTGTTGTAGATGTTCGGGAAGCGCTCCTTCAGGAAGGCCTTGCCCTTGTGCCGGATATCCAACGCGCAGTACGGCGCGCCGGTCCGCTTCATCTCCGAGTCGATCGCCCGCGCCACGATGTCGCGCGGCGCCAACGCCCCGCGCGGATCGTACTTCTTCATGAAGGGCTTGCCGTCGATATCCACCAGTTCCGCGCCCTCGCCACGGACCGCCTCACTGATCAGAAACCGCTTCGCCTGCGGATGGTAGAGACAGGTCGGATGGAACTGGATGAACTCCATGTTCGCGATCTGCGCACCCGCTCGCCACGCGAGCGCGATCCCGTCTCCGGTCGCGATATCGGGATTGCAGGTGTAGAGATAGACCTTGCCGCACCCGCCCGTTGCCAGAATCGTGTTCGGCGACCGGACCGCGTAGATCTCCCCCTTCCGCTCATCGAACACATAGGCGCCCAGACAGCGGTTCTCACCTTCACGCTTCAGGAACTTGGAGGTGATCAGGTCGATCACCATCGAGAACTCGCAGACCTTGATGTTCCGGTTCTTCCGGACCCGCTCGACCAGCACCGCCTCAACCCGCTGGCCGGTGATGTCCCCCGCGTGGAGGATACGCCGGCGGGAGTGTCCCCCCTCGCGGCCCAGGTCATACCCCGGCTGGCCGTCCGGCCGCCCGTTGAACGAGACCCCCAGCTTCTCCAGATCGGCGATTCGGGCGGGACCGCTGGAGACGATCGTCCGGACCACCTCCTCGTCGCACAAACCCGCCCCCGCGATCAGCGTATCGGCGATATGCTGATCGAAACTGTCCTCCAACTCCATCACGCAGGCGATCCCGCCCTGCGCGTGGTTGGTGTTGCAATCATCGAGCTTCTTCTTTGTCACCAGCAAGACCTGGCCATACGGCGCCAGGTATAACGCGCTCATCAATCCCGCGATCCCGCTTCCGACAATAAAAAAGTCACACGATTCGACGCGCATTCCCATAATCCCTCCGCATCGTTCAAAAAGTGCAATTATTTTAACACAGCGGCGCCCCTTTCCGCCACAATAAATCAGCCAAAGCCATGGGATGGTTAGGTGGTTGGAACATCGGACATCAGACGTCAGACTAAGGCGTTATCCGCCTGTAACGGTAAGCGGAGAAGGCGGTGTTGGTGGAAAGTTTCCAGACCGGGAAGGTGTTGTCGTAGGGATTGAGACGTTGGCGGTACGGGGTGAAGGTGATGATCTCCTCGGTGGGGATGGTCAGGACACGCTGGCCGTCAACCGTGAAGATGAATGCGTCATGCGTGGTCTTGAGGCTAAAGGTGTGCGTGTCGGAGGAGGCGAGATCTCCTTTGTAGACCGTATATTCAGCGCAGGTTCCGTCATTGGCGACCGAGCCACCGTTTGTTTTGTAGTTGGCGGGATTCATCGACTCGATCGCGACATGGTCACCCTTCGCATCTCGCCGGAAATGGACATAGGGAAAGGCCCAGGACTGTCCATACCAAATCTGCTTGGTTCCCAAATTCCAACGCCCCAGTCCCCAGCCGATCGTCCAGACCTTCTGGTCAGGATCTTTCCGTTCAAAATGGACGGTCGCCTCATACTCCACATTCCGCCACGGCAGGGGGATTTCGGTGCGATAACGGAAACAGTCGGTCTTCCTGTCGGGCCGCGCCCATCCGTCCGAACCGATCTGAACGAATGCGCCCAGACTCCACGCTTCGGAACCCCGTTGCGACGGCATGACATCCACCCATCCCCCGGCGGACTCCTGAAACCTCAGCCGTTCGAGGAAAAGATGCCGCGAAACGACATTGCGTTCTTCCCATGAAAGGTTCTCTTTGAGCAACTTCTCATACTGCGCAAGGGCGGCTTCATGCTGGTTCCGGCCCGCCATCTCCTCCGCCGCGAAAAGCGCTTCACGGTGCCGGTTCTGGCCGATCGCGACAAACAGGTTGACCGTATGCAAATAATCGGGGCGGGGAGAACCGATGTGGAAATATTCCTGGCGCGGGACGCGGAGATTCAACCAGTATGCGTCATGCTTAAAGACCAGGGGCTGACCCATGCCACGGACATATTCGCGGGCCTTCCCCCACTCACCACGCTGCATCGCGAAGGCGAGTCCCATCCCCCGAAAGTGGTCCGGAGAGGGCATGAACGGCTGTTCCCCCGCGGCGGCGTAGGCGTCGAACATCCGGTAAAACGCCTCGGCCGTTTCCGTTTTGACAATACGGTTGACCAGATTGGTCTGCGGAAGATGCTCCACCTCATAGATAAAGATCCGGTCCAACGCGCAGGCCGCCGTCCGGTATGCGAAGGTCGAGTCCGTCCGGACCGATGAAACGGCCTGGGTGGCGACCCCGTAGAGGATATCCCGCGAACCGCCCCACCGGGTAGTTTGATGCTTGAGGACATCCATCAGAAACGGGACCGCCTGATCAAGGGAGTTCGAGACCCCGCGGTTGAACCAGTAAAAGGCGTCTCCCCGGCCTCCCCAGCGGCCATACAGATCCGCAAGCATCATCGCCGGACGGGCGGCCCCGGGACGCATCCTGACCGCCTCAAGAAGATACTTCTCGGTCTCGGCGTTCTTTTTTTCCCAGCCGATCCACCCTTCCTGGGTCACATCCTTCGACCAGCCGCGGCCGCGCGCCAGAAAGGCATCCTCCCTGCATACCGCCGCTTTCTTGCAGAGACCCAGATAGGGATTCTCCAGCAGCGCCGGCGCCTCCGACGGCAACATTCCCATCACATCCAGATTCTCGGCGATCCGGCGGTCGGCCGCCTTGAAGATCGGCGCGACACGGGCGAAAGCCGCCGCATACTCCCGGAAGATCGGCTCGGACTCGCTCATGACCTTCGTCTGGTTCGTATCATACTCATACCGCGCTCTCGCGTCCAGCGCCGCGCTCCGCCGCAAGAGGAAACCCAGCATCGGTTCCGCCGCATCGTCATGCGCGGCGATCCCCTCTTTGTGGATCTGCGTCCCCTTCCTGTACCAGCTGAAATTATCCTGATTGAGATAGTAGGCCAGCGTGACACCGGCATCCCGGCACTTCTTGTCCCACAGTTCTTCGGCGTCATTTAAATCGCGGCCTGTCGGGAATTCCGGATAACCCGTCGCCAGCCGGAGTGCGAGCGCTTCCCGTATACGCGCGATGCGGTTGCTGACGTCGGCGGATATCTCCGCCGGGGGATGGAAGGTCTCGACGATCTGCCTGCGCCAGAACGGAAGCGCCACATCCCGGCAGTAGGCCGTTTCGACGTTCGCATCCTCCGGTTGCGGCGGAACCAGAACCGGCTCCCCTTCCGGCTTCGGCGGCGGATAACCGCCATTCTCGTTCAACAGACGCAGATCGCGGATAAAGGCCAGCATCTCCTCAAGAAACGCCTCCGCTTCCGCCGCAAGCGGTTCCGGGACCTTCTCCGCGCGGAACCGTTTCCTAATCTCTTTGGCCTGGGAGCGGAAACGTAACGCCTCTTTCGCCCGTTTAGACCGGCTCTCCGTATCCCTCATAAAGGTATCGGACGTTTTCCGCAAAGCATCAAACTCCTCCCGATAGGGTGTCAGGTACCGGGTGACGAGGGGTGCCCGTTCAAGGAGTTCCGAGAGGTGACGGAGATACGCCTCGGCGCCTCCCGGTCGGTAACCAGTCCGCGCGAGGATCTTGCCGGCCGGATCCAGAAGCAAAACGGTCGGATAGTCGGCAATGGCATACCGTTCCGCCCACTTGGGGTTGCCGATGCGCGCCGGTTCCGATAAAAGGGAAATGTCATTCGGCGAATCCATGTAAACGCAGATGAAACGCTGTTCCGCCTGACGGAGAAATTCCCGGTCCGACAGCACCTCGCGCTCAAGACGCCTGCCCATCGCGCACCAGTCACTTCCGGTGAAAAGGGCCAGCACCGTTTTTTGAGGTTGATCACCGGCCGCCGCCAACGCCGCATCCAGATCATCGGTAAAACCGGCGGGCATTGCCGCACGCGCCCATGTCCCCGCAATCAGCACAGCCAACATCACGACACGTTTCATGCGAACCCCCTATCGGCCGATCATTGAAATGGCCGTATCAGTTCCTCGACACCCGCCCCAACACCGCTCACAGCCCACCGGTTATCCCGCGCAAAACGTTTCGGAAGCTCTCTTCCGTCCGCGGAAGGGTCGGGCGCAGGGATTCCAGCGGTTTCTCCTTGAGTTCAAGCCGTTCCCGCTCCGCATTACCGGAAATGGTCATCTTCCGATCACCGGCGGCGACCGCCTTTGCCAGCGTCTCCGCAACGCGCCGCACATGGGGCGCGTACCAGTGCCGCGCCAACTCGTACTGGTGGCTGCGGCAGTAGTCGCATGAGGCGTTTTCAAAGAGCGTCTTGGTGAACGCGGGATTGCGGACTTTCTCCACGGCATCGAGCCGCAGGTAGGACTCCCAGAGCGAATAGTCCGTATCGAGCGCGAGCAGATCGGCCATCCGGTCGCACAGGGTCGCGATACGCTCCGTTCGCGCGGGCAAGTCCCCGCCATCACGTTGCCCGTGGCGCCAGGCGGTGAAATCCCGGCTGAATTCAAAAATGCGCAGAGCGATCAGGCGATCCAGCGCCATACGGGCGATATCGATCGCGTCGCGGCGGATGAACGCATCGTCCCACGGCGAATAAGCGAGCAAGCCAAACACCTCTTCCGCCTCGGCGACAGGTTTCACCCACTTCGCGATCAACGCCGAATGATCTTTCACCTCATTGCCGATGGAAAGCACCGCCCGCGAATAGTTCTGTCCCCAGTCCCTGAGATAGGACGCGGGAAGCGCTGCCTTCCATGCGGCCTTCATCAATGCGGCATGTTCCCCGTAGCGACTCGCGCACATCTCAGCCAGCACATCACCGTGCGGCACGGGTTTCGCGGACCAAGCGTTGGCTGTGAAGAACCGGAGGCAAAGCGTATCGGTATGGCTGGATTCCGGCCAGAAAATGTAACCCTTGCAGAACGGGTCATCCTGCACCATCTTCTGCCGCTCCTCAATGAGCGGATAGTTCGCCCGCGCATCAAGCGCCTTCTCATAGGCGAGGAAAATCGAGTAGGTGTACGGGAATTGGCCCACAAGGCCCCAATTCAGAAAGTGGTTTCCGCCATACGGCACATCCGCCTCGTAGTCCCAGATGATATCCCGTTGCGGGTCGAGGCGCGGCAGCAGCGCCTTGACCTCTTCCGGCTTCCAGGTGCTGTAGAAATCCCAGCCGGCGATCAACACCTTGGAATCGGGATAATCGCGATGGGCACGGGCGAGAAACATGTCGAGCGCTTTGATTTTCAGGTCGAAATTCCGCTGGCGGTCTTTATAGCACCGGCGTTCACCGAGCCCGATAGTATGCAGCAACTGCGGTGGGGGCGCACCTGTCCCGTATTGTGCAACGGCGGTCCTGGTCAGCTTCCAGTACGCGTCGGCCCACTTATCTTCTCGGATATCCCAGACACGGCCGTTGCGTTCACTGTAGTGGCTCACCTCCTGCGGCAGAAACGGTGGCTGCTGTTTATCGAGAAAATCCTCCGGCGTACGCGAGTACCAGTGTGACATGGTACCGAAATCTTCCGGGATCAACAACCCGCGCTCAAAGGCGTATTTCTGAAGCCGCTTGCGCAGTTCCCCGCGAAACTGAAGACTCCAGAACAGGGAACGGTCGTCATATCCCTTCCCGGCTCCGGGAAGCGGCTTTGAGGGATCCGGATAGGCGCAAATGTCCGGAAAGGTGAGCTGAAAGAGGTCATCCTGCCCGATGCGGAGCATGAAGACGTTGAGCCGCCGCTTGAGAATCCAGTCGATCTCGCGGCGCCACTCCTCCGGACCCCAATGCTCCGCCTGGAAGCGGGTCAGGCCGCGATGCGCGAAGTAACGGATCCCGCGATATTCGAAATGCGCCTCCTCCCGCACATCCAGACCGGAGAGATCGATCGCATCCTTCCTCGGAACCCGGTCACCGTCCCAGAACCAGCGGCAACCGCCGCGCCGTTCCAGCAGGTCGTAAAGTCCGTACCAGACGCTACGCAGGTTCGAACCCGTGATCGTCACGCCGACCTCCCCCGACACGATACGGTAGGCATCCCTGCCCTTTTCCGACACGGCGGGGTTGATCGCGAAGGTGACCGCTTCCGCAGGGGCATCCTTCCCCGTGATCTGCCGATAGTAGCGTCCGAACGCCGCGCGCGGCAACGCGAACGCATCGGACGCATCCGCACCGCGCGCCGCCAGCACAGAGACCGCGCAAACAACGCTCATCAGGCCTAACATCTTCCCCATGTCTCACCTTTCAGTTGAGTGTTGAGGGTTGAGGGTTTCATTCTGAAATTATGACATTAAGCCATTATGGAATTTCACTCCGCCACATTTTCATGATGCCATAATGCCACATTGCCATATTTCCATAATGCCATAATCACCCATTCTTCATTCACTCTCGTCACCCGTCACCCGTCACTCGTCACTCTACCATAACGGTCTCATTGACCGGAATGGGGACGCTCTTGCCGTTCCACACCAGCTTGCCCTTTCCGCCGTTGCCTTTGACCGTGACAGCGCCGTCTTTGACCGTAACCTCGATATCGCCCGTGGGTGTCGGGACCTTGCCCGTCATCCATTCAAGCCCGCCGAGAACGGGTTTGACCGTGTAGGCGGCGAATCCCGGTTCGGTCGGCTCCACGCCGAGGAAGTACCGTCCCAACAGATAGATCGGCGAGGCACCCCACGCATGGCAGAGGCTCTTCCCGTAAGGCCGGCCGTACATGGCATAGTGCTGGTCGCCGCTCTCGGCGGGATTGTAGAGTTCCCAGAAACTCGTCGCCCCCAGATCGAGCATTCCGCCCCAGTAATCCCTGATCTCGCCCAGAACCTGCTTCTGCATCCCGAGCGCGCACAACGCCTCCAATTCGTAAAACCGCATGTAGGGCGTCTGGATCTTCATCACCTTGTCGTTGAACATCACACCCTTCAGAACCCGCTCCCGCTCGCTGTCGTTGAAGTAGCCCCACTTGAGCCCGAAGATGTTCGGATAACGCGTTACCTGCGGATCAAGCGTCCCGTCATTCTTGAACAGGTGCATGAGACAGCCGTTCTCCTCACTCCAGAAAAGGGTTTTGACCTCGGATTTGACCTTTTGGGCCACCGAAGCGAGGGTGAAGTTCTGTTCAGGCGGCTCCGTCATCACCATCGTCTCCAGTGCCCGCGCGTAGACCATCATCTCGAAGGCGCACACCCCACCCGCGTTGTGCAGGGCTTCGGGCGCCCAGTCGATGAAGATCCAATCACCCGGCTGGTTCACCGGACGCCCCTTCGCATCGAGACGTGACTGACACCAACGCATCAGGGAGTCCATGCGCGGCTTCGCCTGTTGCAGAAACCGCTGATCGCCGGAATAGAGCACGTAGGTCGCCACCGCGTCGAACCAAAGGAAGGAGTAGTCCATGATGCCGTTCAGGTGTTTCACCACGGGATCCTTGCCGCGAACGCACCAGAGCGTGTCACGGCACCCCTCGTAGTCACCCGAAAGATAGTAGTTCATCAGGAAACTCTGAACCGCGTCGCCGCTCCAGACCCAATGGTCACGCTTCACGCCCTCGATGAAGACCTCCCGGCAGGTCAACTCCAGCGTATCGGCGGCGACATCCCAAATCGCGTTCACCCGCTCGTCATTGCACCGGAACGCCCCGCGTCTGGAGGCGCGCGGCAACTCCCGCTCCATCGCGATGCCGCCTATGGAGAGATTTCCCTCGAACGGACGCAGAAACACGTAACGGAAACCCCGTCCCTTTTTCCACACGCATTTCGGCGCATCCTTCGCGCCCAAGGAGACGAACTCCATACAGTCCTGCGGACGCGCGGGTGCCTCATCCAGCGCCTCCTTCTCGCTCTCGGCATAGATGATCTTGACCGCGCCCTCGCCTTTGATGTCCGTCAAGACCAAGTACCCGTAGGTCTCCCGGCCGAAGTCGGCGAGCAATGCCCCTCCGTCAAGCTTCCGGATCTGAACCGGCACGGCAGGCTCGCGCCGCAGCTTCCAATCGCCCGGCTTGTTCCCGGCATCGGCGAACGCCCGGTCGAACTCGACGGGCAATGCCGCCGGATCGTCCGGATACCATCCGACCTTCCACGCCTCACCGCTCTTGACGGTCTTACCCTTGACGAGCAGCGCGGGTGGCCGGAGGTTGTTCCCGACTTTCACCTTGATCGTGACGCGTCCTTTCGGCACATCCACACGGCCGAGCGGGGCGACACAGTCACGGCCATTCACATTCACGGTGAATCCGCCATCCGCCGTCATCTCGACCCGTTCCGCCTCCGCCAGATCGAATTGCGCGGAAAACTCGACAACGGGATAAAATCCGTAACTCGGCCAGAAAGGCGGCAACTCCGCCCCCCACTGAAGCCGCTCGAACTGCAGCGCGTTCCCGCGCCAAATCCCATACTCGCCGGGATACCACATCCACACACCATCATCGGCGGCCATGCAAAGCCCGCCCATCAGAACCAACACCATCGACAACAGTTGTTTTTTCATTTTCTTTCCTCACTTCTCTTTTTCAACCGAATCTGAGTATCAGGGATCACCCGTCACTCCGCCACCAGAAGTACCCCCGCGCACGAGGCGATCGCGACGGCGAATCGCCCGTCGTCAAGCCGCCGCACAGGAACAGGCCCCTGTCCACCGAACGTCTTCGCCGCTTTCGCGCGGAAAACGATATCAAACGTGGCATGGCGCTCATCGCACGGATCGTCCGCCGCCGTCACAAAGAGCGCCCGGGCCTTGCCCTCCGGATCCCGTGCGACCATCTCCCCGACTAACAACGCCGCGCCGTTGGAGGCGCGAAGCGCCGTGAATCCGCCAGCGTCAAGCGCGTCGGTACGGGTAAACGGGAGCGTGGGATTCCGGGGTGAGGTCTCAGGGAATCCGACAAAGTGAGTGGCGACGTTCCTGAACGCCATGTACGCGGGACCGAGCCGCTTCAGTTCGGCGTTGACCCGCTGGAGCTTCGCGTACTGTCCCGTCTGCTTCCCCTCCGCATCAAGGACGTTGTCGGTCCACCACCCCTTGCACCAACAGGCCCAGGTGATCACCTCCGCTCCGAAACTCATCGCCGCATACGCCTGGAAACGCAGACAGTTTTCGCTGGTGGAGGGCAAATTCTCGCGGGTGTTCACCTGCGGAATGTACCAGAAGGCACGCTTGGTGCGACGGCACGCCCCAGAGACATCGAGGAAGTTGTCGTACATCTTCGAGAGGAACCGATCGATCCCGGCAGGGCCGACGTAGGGATAAAAGTCATAAGAGATGTAGTCGAGCGGGACATCGCGACAGTAGGCCGCGATGTGTTCGGTATAGGTCGGCGTGCCGAGCTGGTTGACGGTCTGCTTCCCCGTATTCTGCGCCACACTCGCGTAGTTGGGATAGAGGTTTAGATAGAGCGGCATACCGGGAAGAGCCTTGTTCAACTGCCGCACAACCTCGCCGTAGTAGGGAAAATCGAGCGCGGAAGGTTCGTCGCCGATATCCACCGCCCAGACTGCGGGGTGGTCTTTGAAGGCCTTGGCCCCCGCCGCGTATCGATCAGGTGGGTTCACCTCCCGCATCTTTCCCGCGCGCTCGCCGTCGCCGCCCCACCAGCTGGGGACGACGCCGTTCACGATCGCCCCGACTCCGTATTTGGCGAACTGGTCGAGGGTGGCGCGGTCGTCAGCCGGAACACCGATAATGAAGTCCACCCCGCAGTCGCGGATCGCCTGGATATGCGCATCGGTCCGGGCGTTGGCCTGCAGACAGTACGCACCGATGAGCAGTTTCGAGCGGTCCATCCGCTCGGCCGGCGGTTTCACGGCGGTTTCCCCACTCCCGACACATACGCACAGTGCCGATGCGCCCAAGATCCCCATCACCCTATTCATGATCGCACAGTCCTTTCCCTCACCGTTTCAAAGCAATCACACCGCCGCCTCAACCTCTGCGATCAAGCGGCGAGCGTACCGAACCAATCACAATGCAACCAACGGGATTTAAACACATTGACAAGTATAATACCTCAAAACCGCATAAAGAAAGCATATTATCAAAAGAATCGCGGAGCGCACTTCTCCCCCGCCGAGAGTCTGGCGGCGATGTACACGCTGTCCCGTAAACGCCGCGTTCGTTGCGGGCCCGGGTGAGACACGACGGAGCACAACGCCCATGAAGTGGGGAATTGAAGCTAAGACGTTAATCGGAGAAGGTAAGTAGCGCGCGTCAGGACGGCAGGTTGAAGGAAACGTCTGCGGTCTGGATGGCCGGATAGGTCTCGCGCCCGTCGCTGTCGCAGAGCGGATACCCCGCATCTTTGGGTGTCACCCCGAACAGCCACCCGGCCTTTGATCCTTCGATCCGGATGCGGCCATTCGGCCAAAGGGAAAGGATTCCGGAGAGCGGAGCGGTCCATCCAAGGGTATGCGGCGCGCCGCGATGGTTCGCCACATAGTCGGCGGGATATTTGTCGTGAACCTTGCCGTACCACTGGTAATTGGCGCTGTTGACATCCCAATAGAGGATGCCGTCGAGAATACGGAGATGGTCGGTGTGAAGATGCCCATTCATCACGAGCCGGACGGTCCCGGACCGTTTCGCGTTCGCCTCGCTGAAGATCGCGCGCACCTCGGCGGCGTTTTTCACCGGATCGCACCGTCCCCGTTCAAAGCTCTGGTGTGAAAGGACAACGCAGGGAAGCGGCGAGCCGACGATGGTCGCCCGAAGCCACTCCATCTCCTCAGGGGGAATCCATGTCGTCGACGCGCCCTCGCCGGGCTTGAAATAGTTGCCGTTCCCGTAATGGACGAACTTACCGTCTGCCAATCGGATATAGTTGGGATCGGCGATCACGAACCGAAAACCGCCCTTGTCGAACGAGTAGTGGCCGGCAGGCATTCGGTAGGCCTCGCACGTCTCGCGATAGTCGTTCTGGTCCTGGTCATGGTTGCCGAGAATGTGGTAACCGGGAATCGCGGAGCTGCCATACAGCTTGAGATACTCCTTCTGCCAATCCTTTCGGACACCATGCATGAAGTCACCGCAGTGGATCATCATATCACACCGCTCGCGTTCCGCGCGCGCCATGATGCGTTCGAGAAAGGATGTGTTCTCCGTGTTCGTCCATTGGTTGCGTTCATAATGGATGTCCGAGAAAACGCAAACCTTGAGCGGGCGCGGCTCCCCCACCGGGGTCTCCGCCCCGGCCCGGATGGCACCCACCACCCCCACCGCGGCGATTCCGGCAAGAAATCCCCGCCTGTCCATCTTCATCACATCAGTCCGAGACCGTAATCCCGTGTTGTCTTTCGTCACCATATCGTCACCCTTGAATCGTTGAGCGTTGAGGTTTCATTCTGGAATTATGACATTAAGCCATTATGGAATTTCACTCCGCCACATTTTCATAATGCCATAATGCCACATTGCCATAATGCCATAATCCCCCGTTCTTCATTCGCTCTCGTCACCCGTCACTCATTAACCGTCACTCGTCACTCATTCCCTTACCTCAGTTGTTCACCCACCAACCGGGAGAGACCTGATAGTTCAGGAAGCCGGTGTCGAGGTAGTCGGTCACCTTCATGTCCTGTCCGACAAGGCGCAGCGAACGCTGGAAGGAAACATCGTGCGAGACGGGCGATCCCCATGCGGCATAGGCGGCCCCCATGTACATCTTCTGCCATTCGGAACCGCGCAGATGATGCCACGTCGTCTCGATGAACCCGAATCCGCCGATCTTGACGATGTGGTCCGCCATCGGTTTCATCGACTTGTCGTTCATCCACGGGCAACAGGCGACCGAAAACCCCTGTTCCTTGAAATAGGTCATCGTGGGCCAATCAGTCAGCGCGCCTTTCTCATGCTGCGCGGTGTCCTGATACTGCCAGTCGCAGATGATGATGTCCTTGGGGAGTTTGTCAAGAATCGCCCCCGTCTCCTTGTTGCCGCATACGGTAAAACCCTTCCAGCGGAAATCCGCCCGGTCAAGCAGCATGTCGTGCCACATCATCGCGCGCGCCCCGCGCGACTTGACGAACTCCGCCAACCCCGTGATGTGCTTCAGCACCAATTCGCCGTTCGGCGTCTTGACGCACTCGGGACAGCTCTGCCGCTCCGCCTCGTCACACCCGATGTGGAAGTAAGGGGGATTGCCGAAGTTCTCGTGCATTTCGGCGATCAACTCGCGCAGAACGCGCTGCGTCTCCGGATTCGAGAGACACCAATTCCATCCCCCCGGCTCGAAAAGCGGTTCGTATTCGGGATGGATGTCGAGCGCGCTGTGCTTGATCGTGCAGCCCCGCGAGGAAGAGGCGTGGCCATAGCAGTTGATCTGCGGGATGAGGGTGATACCGATATCCTTACCGATGGCAACGAGGCGGCTGACCTCCGCCTTGGTCATGTTCGCCTGCGGCCAGGGCCACCAGGGGTGCTTCTCGCTCTTGTACATTCCCCACGGCTCGATGATCGCGTAGTTGAACTTCATCAGCGCCGCGAGGCGGATGGCGCGTTCGATCTGCTGAGGCCGGACCTCGGGGAACCAGCAGAAATGGATAGCGCGGAACGGAAGATGCGGCGCGTCGGAGATTTTCATCGTCGGAAGAAGCATCCCTTCCGTCTTGAAGGTGCCGCGCTTCGCGATCGCGATCTGTCGCAGCGTGTAGGTGGCCCACCGCGCGCCCGCCAAGGTGCGCGCATGGATCTTCACGCCATCCGCGTTCACCTCCGCGGCATACGCCTCGTCCCCCGCCTGAAGGGCAAGTCCGGTCGTTCCGCCCGTCACGTTCGGGGCATGCGCACCGTACCACTCTGCGAAATGGGTCTTCACCCACTCCGCCGCCGCAGGGTCGGGACACTCCACGGTGGCGGTGACGGTATCGTCAAACGCCACCCAGTTGTTTTTGTCCCATGAGAAGGTCTGTGCCGCTTCCGCCGTCAGGCAGACCGACATCTGTAACGCGGCCACCGCCGCGACCAAACCGATCATCCGATTCATTCTCATATCATCCTTTCATTCATTCTGTGGGCACAGCCGGTACCACCGTAACGCTATCGGCAATCCGTTTCATCTCTTCCTTTCTTGCCACACTAACGCACGGAGGTCTTGTCGGCGGTTTTGAAATCGTAGGCGCCGAGAATGCGGTTGGATTCATCGGCGGCGGAGACCATCATCAGTTGGTAGGTTTTGCCGTCCGGCGCCACATCCACCACCGCATGGGCACCCTCGAACGCCTCCGGCGCGATCTCCTTCAGCCACGGTTCATCGGCATCCGCCTCCCTACGCAGTTTCGGGAACATGCCCGGCGCGTAGAGGCACGGCCACTTGGCCTGTGCGAGCCTCCGCATGGTGGGCCGGTTCATGTGCTGCGCATGCCACACGCCCGCCAGAACCACACGCGCCCTAAGCGCGTTCACAAGCGAGAGCGGCATCGTGTGATGACCGTGGTGGTTGGCCTTGGCAACATCGACCTGCGGGCACTCCGGCGCAAGCGCGTCCTCAAAGTCCGCGTGGGTCCCGTCCTCCCGCTTGATACCTCCGGAGAAGTCACCCGCCGTGAAATAGCGAAAGTCACCCAGCGAGAGAACCATCCCGATCGAAAGCGCGTTTTCGTCGAAACCATTACGCGTTCCCTTCGGACCGCCGAGCGTTCCGAGATCAAGAACCGTACCATCGCGCTTGAGCACACATCCGCGCGCGCAGAGCGGTGTAAACCCAAAAGAGGCGCATCCGCCGTGAAGGGGACGGATCTGGTCCGATCCCTTCTCCAGCCGGAAGCGTTCGACTTTGATACCCCTGCGCTCAGCCTCTCGATAGACGAGCCGGATATGTCCCACCGCGCCCCCGTCATAGGAGTCCTCCCGCGGGGTTGGATCATTCGTATCGGGCCAAGAGCGGTCGATGAACGTACCGAAGTCGAGATGATCCATCGCCTCACCGATCCCGCTCAGCCAGTATTGGCCGTTCGCACTCTTTTTCGCGCCCGCCCCAGGCATGCCCGAGTGGTCATTGTGATAGTGCGTAAGCAGGAAGTAATCGACCTTCTTCCCGTTTGGATTCTCACGCAGGATATAACGGGCGGCCCATTCGCCGGCACGGCGGGAGTCATCGGGAAGATGCGGTGTCACGTCACGTCCGCCAATGATCAAGTCGCCGCAGTCAATCAGGAGCGAGGTTCCGTCGGGAAACACGTGGAAGGTGGTTTCCGATCGCCCGTTGTAAAGAATATGGATACGGAAATGGCCTTTCTCCCATTTCGGCATGATCCCGCCCGCGAGCGGATGCCGCGCCATCTCGGCCCAAACGTCCATGCCCGATCCCCAGATCCCGGCAGCTGCGACTCCCCGCGAAAGAAACGTCCGTCTGTCAATCAGGTTCATCTCCCCTCCCCAACACTCAACGTTTAACCTCTGAACGATCCCTCAACCCTTTTCCTGAACACCCGGCACCATCCGGTCATCCTCCCCAATGGTGTCGCAGCGTTTAAGCGCGTCGGAATGGACACCCAATCCCGCCATGGCGAGAAGGAGTCCACGTAAAAACGATCACTGCCAAGGGCTTTTATGGTTTATATTTTAGCATGATTTCCACCTTCAGGTAAATCTTTTCATCGCCCAATTTCGATCATCTTGTGAACCACCGTCTCTTAATGAGAAGAAACGTGAGTTGTTTATACCGGTACTATAAACGGCGGGTGATTGTCCGCCGATAATAGTAAGGTTGGTATTACAAGTTGTATCCGTTTTAAAAATATAGGCAAACCGTTTCGCAATAATTCTGATTTAGATACAACTCAAAACAATGGCACCCGGTTTGTCATGGACATCTCCACAGCATTCACCCATCGTTCATTTTTCCATCACTACTGGAGAATTGAATGCGATTTTTCCATTAGCGATGGAAAATTGCGATTGCCCTTTCGCGCAAACGTCCTGCCAGCACCCTGCCGATCAGCCGAACGATATCGGACTTCAGCCATCAGACTTCCGGCAACTAGCCCCAATCCCGACACCTTTTAACCTTGCAACGGGTCGGCGGATTCCACTACTATGTCCGCCATGAAGAAGGTGAAGACATCCTGTGTGATGAAACGAATCGTGCACTATCTGTTCTTGGCGGTCTTTCTTTTCGGCGTCCCGTGGTTCTGCGCCGCCGTAAGCGGACGCGAGGCGGTTCTGGCGGGCGTCAAGGCCTTTCCGCCGCGCACGGAGGATTGGGGAGCCATCCCCGAACGGCTTTGGAACATGCGCTGCCCCTTCTCGTGGCCGGTCTTCCTGGTAATGCTCGGCTTTATCCTTCTGGTGGTCTTCCCCTTCATCAAACGGGCGTTTTTCCCGCCCGTGGGATCGACCGATCCCGCACCGGAAAAGCAGCGCCCGCATCCGTTCCCCCTCTTCGGCTGGATCGGGTTGATCCTCTGTCTGGGCGGCTGGATCCTCGCTTGGAACCGCTTCCCGTGGTTCGCCAAAGGGCAGCGCCACACCTACCTGATCCTCTGGGCGGGTTTCATCCTTCTGATGAACGGTCTGTGCGTCCGGCGTTCGGGCTCATCGCCGCTCACCCGCCACACCCTCCCCTATCTCCTGACTTTCCCCGTCAGCTCGGTCTTCTGGTGGTTCTTCGAATACCTCAACCGTTTCGTCTGGAACTGGTACTACCAAGGAGTGCAGGAGATGAGCGCGGGCGAATACACCCTCTTCGCCACCTGCAGTTTCTCATCGGTGCTTCCCGCAGTCTGCGCGGTCGCGGCGTGGCTGCACACCTTCCCCGCCTTCTCTGACCGCCGACAGTGCGGCATGGCCCGCATCGACATCCGCAGATCGTGGATCGCGGCCGCGATCTTCCTGTTGGCGATGGTCGGTCTGACGGGCATCGTCTTCTTCCCGCAATTCACCTACCCGCTCCTCTGGATCTCCCCGCTCTGCCTCTTCCTGGTCGTGCAGATCGTCCTGAAGGAAAAGAGCGTGGCGGACACGGTCGCCCTCGGCGACTGGCGCATCTTCGTCCGGTTCGCCTTTGCCGCCCTGATCTGCGGACTGGCGTGGGAGACGTGGAACTGGCACAGCCTCGCCAAGTGGATCTATGCCGTCCCCTATGTCCACGCCTTCCAGATCTGGGAGATGCCGATCCTCGGATTCGCCGGCTACCTGCCCTTCGGGATTGAGTGCGCCGCCGTCACGGCCTGGATCTACCCCGCACTCATTGAAGATTAAGAGCCCCCGGCCCCCGCCCGCGTGAGCGCGGGAAAGTAAATGAGAATAACGGGGGGCGGGGGCAGTTGCGGGTTGAGCGTTGAGCGTTTCCATTCTGGAATTGTGAAATTATGGCATTATGCCATTATGAAATTTCACCCCGCCGTTCGTCTCGTTTCTCTTCCCTATTCCCTCTTCCCCGTTCCCCTCTTCTCACAATCTCTTGTCGCAGAAATCGAGGAAGAGGTTGATGTCCCGGACACCCAGATCGTGCGGGCCCTCGTGGCAGTGGTAGCCCACATGGTCCCCCATGCCCTTGAGACCAAGAGCCTCCCACGCCTTCGCCGCGCCCTCAGCCGCAGCCTTCTCGCCCGCGGGACCGGCCCAGTGGTCCGCCGAACCGCTCGCCACATAGAGGTAGCGCGTGGGTGACGCGATCAGCCCCATCCACTCATCCTGATCGTGAGGGATTTCCCGATCACGGTTCCGCCACTGATTGAACGCCCGGCAGAACCAGTACGGGAAACCGTTCGTGATCTGGTGGATATGTTCGCTCTTGGGCAAATCCATGCGGTTCAGTTTCGCGCCGCCGCAGCCGGAGGCGTTGGAGTAGACCACCTTGAAACGGGCATCCGTCACCCCGGCGCAGAGCGCGGTCTTGCCGAGGCGGGAGTGACCGAGCACCGCGACGCGCTTGGCGTCAAGCGCCGGTTGCGTCTCGATCCAGTCCAACACGCGGCTGTGGCACCAGGCCCACGCGCGGATCGTTCCCCAGCTCGTATCCGTCCGATCCGCCTCGCCGCCATACACGTCGAAAAGACCGTAGGCGTAGGGGGGCAAGGGCTTGCCCGCCTTCTTCAGCGCCTCCAGATATTTGCGGCGCGGCTGGTCGGGCGCGGCCTCGTTGAGGTCGTAGTGGACCACCGCATAGCCTCGCTCCGTTGCGCAGGCGTCGATGTCATCCTGCTGCTTCTTCTGCCTGAGGGAGCCCGCGTCGTCGCGCATCCCGTTATTCCAGGTCCGGAAGTCGCCCATCAGGAGAACGGGGCAGGGTTTCTCCTTTGACGCGCCTTTCGGGAGAGCCACCGTCAGATTCACCTTCATCTTGCCCCCGCCGAAAAGGATGCTGTTACCCTCGAAGGCCATATCCTGCGGACGCTCTAACGGCGCATGGCCATATTCGTTGTCCAAAAACCACTTCAACAGCTCCGCCTTCTTCGCGTCGGGCGTCTCGGCCCAAAGCGGATGGCCCGCGCACAGCGACACCGACGCCGCCAAAAGACCGACAAATCCCCTTCTCGTCACACCCAAATTCCCCTCAAACGAAATACGCGGCATACATCCTCTCCTTTCATAAATACCGATTGATTATTATACACATCCAAGCGGCCACAGAAAGATTAAAGATGAACGAGGAAACGGAAAATAGCGGTGAGCGGGAACAAAAGCCCTAGTTTTGCTTTCTGTCATCCCGGATTTATGTTAAAGTAAGGACGAACATGAGGAACGATTAGCGATGCGACGTTTTTTTACCCCTGAATGGATCAGCTTGCTGGTTTTCGCCTTGAGCTACACCCTGTTTGTGGTTTTCCCGAACCGCCGTTCATGGACGGCCTGCGGAGGGGCGCTCCTTCTGATTCTGGCGGGCGTGACGCCGTGGCGGGATGCGCTGTTTGAGATGATCAGCTGGAACGTGATCGGTCTCTTTTGCGGAACGCTGGTACTGGCTGACCTTTTCCTCCAGTCGCGTGTCCCGGTTGTCATCGCGCAGGCACTGGTGGAACGGATGCCCTCAACCCGCATGGCGATGCTCGCGCTCTGCGCCTTATCCGGAGTCATCTCCATCTTTGTCGAGAACGTGGCCGTGGTGTTGCTGCTCGCTCCCGTGGCGCTAAGCCTCTCGGAGCGACTGAAGATGAATCCCGCGCCATTGCTGATCGGCATCGCCATCAGCAGCAACGTGCAGGGAACGGCGACAATGGTCGGCGATCCGCCGAGCATGATTCTGGCGGGTTTTATGAAGATGGGGTTCTGGGATTTCTTTATCTATCAGGGAAAACCCAGCATCTTTTTTGCGATTCAAGCCGGAGCACTCGCCTCGCTGGTCATTCTCTTTTTTGTCTTCCGGAAATGGAACACGAGGGAATCTCTGGCGTTTAACGAAAAGGCGCGGTCATGGGTGCCGACCATTTTGCTGGTCCTGCTGATCGGAGGACTGTCGATGGCCTCCGTGGTCGATCCGGGATTCAACTGGTTCGCGGGAAGCTACACCCTGCTGTTGGCGATTGTGGGGCTGATCTGGTACCGCTTCATGGCGAAGTGGGGAAGGGTCCGGCCGCTACTGCGGACAATGGATTGGGACACCGCCCTCTTTCTGATCGGTGTGTTTGTGCTGGCAGGCGGACTGGGCGCCTCCGGTTGGCTGGACAAACTGGGGCAATGGATGTCTGTCGCGTTGGGCGGCTCGGTCTTCCTCGCCTTCGCCTGCATGGTGCTCTTTTCGGTGCTGGTTTCGGGCTTTGTCGACAACGTCCCCTTCCTGCTGGTGATGCTCCCCGTCGCGCAGCGGCTGGCGGACCAGCTCCACGTCTCCGTTCCGCTGATGCTCTTCGCCCTGCTGATCGGGGCGTGCCTGGGCGGGAATATCACCCCCATCGGAGCCTCCGCAAATGTCGTGGCGCTGGGCATCCTTCGGAAACGGGAGATCGCCGTCTCCTTCTCGGATTTCATGCGGATCAGCATTCCCTTCACGCTGGCGGCACTCGTCGCCGGTGCCCTCTTCGTCTGGCTGACCTACGGATAAGCCCCCACACAGGACACGGGTCACCCCTCAACGCTACAGAAGAATGCGGCGGGCGTTTGCGCCGGTAAGATCCGCGATCGCATCGGGCGTGGCATCGCGCAGCGCGGCCACGGTTTCGAGGACCTGCCTGAGATTGGCGGGATGGTTGACCGGTTTCCCTGCCGGGGTGCCGGGAAGCGACGTACCGCCGACGGGGAAAAGATCGGGAGAATCGGTTTCAATCAAGAGCTGGCTATCGGGCAACTCCTTGGCGGCGGCGCGGATCTTCTTGGCCTGAGGGTTACAGACCGAACCCGCGATTGAAATCGCGGCGCCCAAATCGAGAAAACGCCTCATCTGATCAGGGGAACCGCTGAACCCGTGGATCAGAAAACCGGGAATCTTTTCACGGAAGGGGCGGATCGTCTCCAGAAGCGGCTCCCACGCCCGTGCGCCATGGAGGACAACAGGGATACGGTGGCAGGCGGCAAGCTCCAATTGGGATACAAGGCATTGCCGCTGGACCTCAAACGGGATTGACTTGCGGATCCCGTCCAGTCCAACCTCCCCCAATGCGGCGGCGGGATGCGCGTCCAATGTCCGGTTGAGCCGTTCCAGCCAGTCCGCCGGCAAGTTTTCAGCATACCAGGGGTGAACGCCAAATGCGGGCACCACCACAAACGGAGTAGGATCCCGGATGAAGGCGGCGACCGCGTCCCAGTCCGCAGGCGAGGTGGCGCAACAGCAAACACCCGTCACGCCCGTCTCCGCCGCCCTGCGGAGGACCACTTCGCGATTTCCCGACAGGCGGGTATCCTGAAGATGGGCATGGGCGTCGAACATGGCGCGAATCAGGTGAAGAGTTCGGTCGCGGCCTTCACATACTGGGCGCGCTCAAATCCCCTCCCGTCATGCAGGTTGGTCTCGCGGAGTTTCCCACGGAAAGCATCGAGATCCGCATATCCCTTGTCCACCATCCACTCCTGCAACCGGGTGAGAATCTGGTTGATCGTGCGGGAGGCATCAGGGTGAAGATGCAGGACGGAACAGATCATGCCCACATTCGCGCCTACCAGCAACGCCTTGACCAGATCGTCGCCCGAATGGATTCCCCCACTGATGCCGATATCGGCATGGATGAAGTTACGGAGGACGGCGGCCCAGCGGAGTTGGGAGTGCAGGACATTGGGCGAGGAGTAGTTGGGTGCGTAGAAGATCCGCTCCCGGTTGATATCGACATCGGTTTGGAGAAACCGATTGAACAGGACAACGCCCTTCACCCCCGCCCGGTCGAGTTTCCTGACATAAGCGGGCAAGGCGGTATAGTGGTAGCTGAGCTTGACGGCGATCGGGATCTTCACCTCATTGATCACCGCACGGACCAGATCCACATTGCGCGCCTCGATCTGTTCAGAGGTTTCTTCCGGATCGACGGGCATGTGGTAGAGGTTGAGCTCCAGCGCGTCGGCACCGGTCTGCGCGATCTTGCGGGCATAGGCGATCCACTTCGCCTTCGACAGGCAGTTACAGCTGGCAATGACGGGGATCTTCACCCGTTTGCGGATCGCGTCCAGCCGGCGCAAGTACTCTTCCGGCCCCAGCTGGCCGGGCAGGTCAGCCCGCAGATACTCCAACGCGAACGCGCTGGTCTCGTTCTCCAGCGCGGCGTACATGGAGGAGGTCTCGGCGGTGATCTGTTCTTCGAAAATCGAACGAAGCACCACGGCGGCGATGCCGGCATCCTCCAGCATCGCCACGCTACCCGGCTGGCGGGTGAGCGGACCGGAACTGGCGATCAGGGGGTTTTTCAGATGAAGTCCCAAATACCGTGTCTCAATATTGGCCATGTGGCACTCCGTTCGTTGATCAGGAGCGAAGGCAATCGGACTTTCCGAATCCATTTCGCCTCCGCATCCCAGTTTCCCGTTGCCTATTTCGAAACGATCTGACCGGCCTTCGCCAACATCAGCGCCTCAACACTCTGAATCTCCGCGAAGCCCTGCGAGCTGACGGGATTCAGTCCGTTGCTGGCCTCCATCGAGGAGTCGGCCTCATTGTAGATGGTGGCCTTGCATCCGGAGAGCGCGTTGAAGAAGATGTTGCCTTTGTAAAGGCCAACCTCGACCGTACCGGTGGCGTGCTTCGCGAAGACACCGATCGCGGCGCGCGCAGCCTGCGTGGCGGGATCGTAATAACGGCCGTCATAGATCTGGTCGGCCACCAGCTTCGAGAGCTGCATGAAGAGCAGGGTCGCGCGGCGGTCCATCGTCGCCTGATAGAGGTAACGGAGAGCGGTCGCCAACACTTCCATGCCCGGCGCCTCATACACGCCGCGGCTCTTGGTCCCGATGATCCGGTTCTCAAGGGCGTGCTTCATGCCGATACCGTTCCGGCCGCCAATCTTGTTCGCCAGCAACATCGCCTCCAGCGGGGTCACATCCTTGCCGTTGATCTGAACGGCACGGGCCTTCTCAAACCGGACCGTGAATTTCTCAACCTTATCCGGAGCCTCCTGCGGCCAGACACCCATCGTCGGCTTGACGATCAGCATCGAGGTCTCCATGCTCTCCAGATCCTCCGCCTCGTGCGAGAGACCGGCGAGGTTACTGTCGGTCGAATACTTTTTCTTCGTGCCGACAAACGCCTTGATTCCGTACTTGGCGAGGAATTCGACCATCTGGGTCCGGCCGGGAAAACGCTTCAGGAGCTCGGCGTCACGCCAGGGGGAGTAAACCCGCATGGAGGGCGCGAGGACATTGGTGTAACGCTCGAAACGCATCTGGTCATTGCCGCGGCCGGTCGCGCCGTGGATGAGGACCGTGCACTTCCGCTTCTTCATCTCCGGGATCAACCCACGGACCGTCACGGCACGCGCGATGCCGGTCGAGTTCCAATACCCACCATCATACATCGCCTGGGCTTCGATCGCCTCAAAACAGGCCTTCGCCATCTCTTCCTTCAGATCGACGATCACGGTATCCACGCCGCACGGCGCCATCCGCTTCCGGATGTCGTTGATATCCTTCTCATCCGGCTGGCCCACATCCGCGGAAAAGGCGATCACGTTCACGCCCGCCTCAACCAGGACTTTCGAGATCGTCCGGCTATCCAATCCGCCCGAAACGCACACGCCTGCGGTTTTGCCCTTCAAATCAGCCAATGTCAATGCCATATTCTTCTCTCCTTGATTGAATGGAAAATCCACGATAAGGTACGCTTTTTAGGGGAGAAAATCAATGGAAAGTTGGAAGGAACGGTTCGGCGGTTGATGATATGCCCGGAACGGAAAACTTTTACTTGGTTCACGCCGTGCGATTATGCGATAATATGGGACATGGACTTTGACCGTATTGCCCCAGACGATGACGAGGAACAGGATCTGCGGAAACGGACGGGGTGTTTCGGCACAACCGTCAAAATCTTGCTGGCCCTGCTTATTCCCTTGGCGATTGCCTTTGCCCTGTTACCGAAAGCGTTCACCTCCGCGAGTGGACGGCAGAAGATTCTCGCCTATGTCAACAAGCGGATCGCCCCTTCGACGTTCACCTGTTCCTCGCTGGAGGTCGGATGGTTCACGCCGTTGGAGATAAAGGATGCGGCCCTGGCCCTTCCCCGAGACGGCATCCGGATCACCTGCCCGAAGCTGACCTCCGACCGTTTCTTCTTCCAGGTCTTTCCGATCGGCCGCCTCAACCTCGGCCATCTCCAGTTGACCCGTCCCGAATGTGTCATCGCCTTTCCCGACCCGGATGCCCTTGCGGCGGAATCCGGCGATGGGCTTATCCTTCCGGTCGCGGACCTCGCCGGACGCGGAACGATTGAGGACGGCACCCTCATCTGGTCCCGCGCGACGGATGGCCAGCAAGCCATCCCCTTCACCCACCTGAACGCCTCCATCGATATGCCCTCGTTCTGGAAGCCCTTCCATTTCCGGGGAACGGCGCAGGCGGGCGGCGGCCAACTCTCCGCCGAGGGCGATCTGAAAAGTCTGAAGGACTTCGCTGAAGAGAACCCCGACTCGGAAACGGAACAGACGCTCGCATTCTCGCTCAAACAGGTTGACGCCTCGGCCCTCCGTCCCTTTGTTGAACCCTTCGCGGGTGTGCCAATGCGGATGGAAGGCCTCGCCCACGGCGACTTCAACCTGCGTATGAGCGGCACGAACGACTGTTCGGGGAAGAGTACCCTAACGCTGACCCGTTTCTCGGTTCAGACGGGAGATCACCAACCCTCTCCTCCCGCCACGGTCGATCTCAACGCCGATTTCTCAATCGATGCCCAAGCGATCCGTTTCTCACCCCTGACCCTTGAATCGCCCTGGCTCGCGGTCCGGCTGGAGGGCGCCTTGACGAAAAACGACACCGGGTTCAACCGTACCGGGAAACTGGGCGGGCGCGCCACACTCAAGCTGCCGGAACTCATCAAAGATTTCGGCGCGGTATGGGACATCCCCGCCACACTCAACGTTGAGTCGGGGGCAATCGATCTCCAGGGGGATCTCGTGTCGGATGACGAGACCTGTTCCGTTAACGTCAAGGCGGTCGCCGACGCGCTCGCCTGGAGTTCACCCGCGGGGCGTGTCGTACCTCGTCAGCAACCGGTCATGACCTTCAGGGCGTCTATCCCGCATGACAAAAGCCATCTTCCCGAAGTCTCTGCCTTTTCGTTCAAAAGTGCCTTCGCAGAACTTTCCGGGAAAGGTCCCCTTGACGCCCTGACCGTCACGGGCAATATGGACCTTGGACGGTTTCACACGGATTACCACACCCTCTTCCCCAACTCACCCGCTTTGTCGGGGAGTCTCTTCCTCCATGCCGGGACACAACGGCAGGGCGAACGGATGAACCTCGCCGTTTTGATGAAAGCGAAGGCCTTCACCGTCACCCCCGCGCCTGACCGGCAACTGTCGATCCCGCAAGGATCGCTCACATTGAAAGGCTCCACGCCGTTCCAAGCGAACGGTGCCCTGAAACGCGAATTCAACGAAGGGGCGTTTGAATTGAAAGTTCCCTCCGGGATTCTCAGCGGCGGCTGGCAACGGTTGGCGTGGGACGACGCATCCGTCCTGACCCTGCTCCGGGGTTTCAAGATCAACACCAAGGTCCCCGTCGCGGAATGGGCGAATCTTCTGGGCGGCGCGCTCGCACCCGAAACCCGGAAACGGTTACTGACCGCGCAAGGTGACCTGCTGTTGAACGGCACCGCCGAGATCTCCGGCGGCCAAGCCAAGGCATTGTTCAACGGACTGCTCCAGACCGTCACCATTCCGACCGTCAATGGCGTCTGGTCCATCCCCGATCTCCGGTTTGAAAGCCGGCTATCCCAAGGCACGGCGGGGAACGATCTTCTTCGGACCGATACGATCTTCTCGGGCATCGGCAGTTTCTCGCGAAGCGAGGTCAAGGTCTTCACCGAGAAAAAGGGGTGGGCACGGCTGACAATAGACATCCCTCCAGACGGCAAGGCCTTCCCGTTGAAAACATTCGCCTATCGGGGCGTCTTGGGCGAATGTGAACTTTCGGGACAGATCGCCGATCCGTTCAACACCTGTCTGGTGAACATCGCCGGAACCTGGGCCCCAGACTTCACCGCCATCACCCGGCTGTTGAATACCCAGGCGATCAACGGCTTCTTCCTCTCCGGCCGGACCAAACGGAAGATTCAGCTCCAGGCGCCGCTCGGATGCGGGCTGGACACCTTTCTGTTGAACGGAAAGGGAAAAGGAAGTGTCCATCTTCAATCGGCGGAAGGGTTCGGCCTCTACGCGGGCGCATCGGAGATCGCCTGCACATTGGAGAAGGGAAACCTCGCCCTCTCCTACACGCCGCAACTCAACAACGGCAAATTGAATCTTGCGCCGACCCTCAGCCGAACCGCCGACACCACGCTCTTCAAGCTTCCGGAGCGGACACGCGTGCTGGACCGCGTGAACCTGACCCAGCCGATGCTCGATCAGGTTCTGGCAAATGTGACCCCGCTTTTCGCCGGCTGCAAGATCAAGCGGGGCAATATCTCCCTTGATGTCCATCAGCTGGAAGCGGATCTGCATCAGCCGCCCGAACGGCAGCTGAACGCGAAACTCAATCTGTACATGAAGGATGTCGAATTGGAAATGGGACCGAATTTGAGGAAGATGATTCCGAAGCTTTTCATCAAAGACGACATTTACCGCTCCCAGTCGCTCATGATTCCCATCACCGTGAAAAGCGGAAACGTCTCGGTCGACACCGCCACATTCATCCAGCAGTTTCTGCTGGACAGCGCAACCTCCGGAAAAAACATCGAGTCGGATCCGGGATTCCTCGACCAGATCAAAATGGAGCTTTCCCGGTAATGAAGTCTGATGGTCAAGTGGAGTGGCGGTGCGGTGATTCGTTCGACTAACGGGAGAACCTATGGCATCAGGATTTTTTGACCGTCTCGTCGCCCGGATCGACAAACTCGATTCGGAAAGTCTTCAGGCCCAGATGGTGCGTCTGGCGCAGGAACGGGGTTTTCTCGAAACGATCTTCCAGACGATTCAGGAAGGCGTCATGGTGATCGACAATGATGGCAAACTCCTCTACGCCAACAAGGCGACCGAGCAGATGACCGGCCTGGATCCCGAAAGGGGCCGGGGACGTTCCATTGTCCGTCTTCTCCGCGAGTGGGATTGGGAACATCTGCTGGATATGCCCGACGTGGAAACCGGATGGGCACGGATGGTCACCCGTGAAGTCGAAGTCTTCTATCCCGAACACCGTTTCGTGAGTGTTTACGCCGTCCCGATGGATGAGTCAAGCCTGCCCGAACGGGGCGTTCTGGTGATCCTGCGCGACATCACCCGCGACCGCAAGCAAGAGGCATCGACCCTGGAGAGCGAACGGCTGAACGCGATCAAGCTGCTGGCCGCCAGCGTGGCGCATGAGATCGGCAATCCGCTCAACGCCCTCACCATCCATCTCCAGCTTCTTTCGCGGGAACTGCGCGATCTTCCGGATGACATCCGCAATTCCCTTTCGGAATTAGTTGATGTCGCCCAGACCGAAGTCTCGCGGCTCGATACGATCATCTCGCAGTTTCTCCGGGCGATCCGTCCGGGCAAACCGATCCTTGAGCCTGAAAAGCCCGAAAAGGTTCTCCAAGAGACACTCCGTCTGCTGAAAACCGAATTTGAAAACCGCCGGATCACCGTCTCGGTCGATATGCCCGCACAGATTCCCGAAGTCCTTCTGGACCGGTCGCAAATCAAACAGGTCTTCTTCAACCTCTTCAAGAACGCGCTGGAGGCGATGCCCGACGGCGGTGCGCTGAAGGTGGTCTTCGGCGTGGGCGACATCTTTGTGGACATCTCGATTATCGACTCGGGTACCGGTATCGACCCGAAAGAGATGGGACGGATCTTCGAAGCCTACCACACCACCAAGGCGAGCGGCACGGGATTGGGGTTGATGATCGTCCAGCGCATCATCGAGGACCACGGCGGCGAAATTGAGATTGCCAGCAAACCGGGAACCGGAACCTGTTTCAAAATCCGTCTGCCCCGCTCCGAGCGCCGCATCCGCAAGATCAAAGGGTAGCCGCCGACTCGTCTACGGCCGTGCGCCCCTCACGCTTTTCAACACCTGGTAACCGCGCCGGGAGGTCGGCGTCACGTTGCCGAAGCACTCCATCTGGTGCTCGCTCAAGGCGTTGGCGGTTTTGGCGACCGTCAGGCAAACCGCTCCGCGGTGCAGCGTCTCGAAGGCCGTCTCAAGGAAAACATCGGCGATCTTGAAATCGGAATAGTACGGCGGGTTTCCGACAAACAGGTCAAAGCCATGTTCGGCGTATCCCTCATCCGCCAGAACCAATGCGGTGTTCTGAAGGCCAAGCGTCTGGATGTTGCGCGCGGTAGCGGCCATCGCGCGCGCATGGGAATCCAGAAACGTGACCCGGAGCGACGGCACGCACGCCGCCAGCAGGCAACCGACCATCCCGCATCCACATCCCATATCGAGGACCTTCTGATTCGCCCGAATCTCGCCCCGCGCGATCTCCGCCAACGCAAGTCCGCCCATGTCGGGGCGGCGATGGCAGAAGACGCCCGGCAACGAACAGAGCGTGATCGGCGGGCAACCGGGAAGCGACGCCTCGAAGGTCGCGCTGAAGGTGCGAGGCTTCTCCAACTCCCCCCGCTTCCGCATGACCGCGCAATGGACCTTCTTCCGGTCAAAAACCGTTGTGAACGAGCCGAAAATACCCCGATACTGTTTATACAGGATCGCCGTATCTCCTTCCGCCGCAATGACAAACTCGCCCCCCAGCCGCAGCTGGCGATGGATATCCTCCAGCTGATCAAACAGCAGTTCGGTGGTCATCATCCCGTGTGTAAACATCAGAACCGCCGCATCGTACGGCCCTTCGGGGATATCGGCCGTACAGGCCACCTGGACCGTCCGGAAAACCGGTTTTTTCGGAATGGGCGGATCGGTCATGGAAAAGAGCTTCACACCCGGATCGCAAACCAGTTTCGCGCGCAAGCCATTCGTCAACAGATTCCGCTCGATTGCCCGAGCATGATGGAGATCGAACGCATGGCAGACGATCTCACATTCGGGGAAAAGATGGGCGGCGACAAGTGCGGTCACGCCCGTTCGGTTGCCAGCGATCAGCAAACGGGCCGGCGGCGCTTTCAGCATCTTCAGCCGCTCGATCAGCAGCCGTTCCGTGGCGTGCAACCCGGAATGGGAATGCACCACGATCTCGCCGCCCCAAAAGGAATCGGTTCCGTGTCTAAATCGGCAATCGGTAATGCGGATGTTTTTCACAGCCCCTCTTCCCCGTTTCCCTCTTTAACCTTTTAATCCTTTAGCCTTCTAATCTTTCTTACAGCACACCCTTGCTGGACGGGATGCCGGTCTCGCGGGGATCCGGCTCGACCGCCATCCTGAACGCGCGGGCAAAGCCTTTGAAAATCCCTTCGCAGACATGGTGCGCCTCGTCACCATAGACTTGGCGGAGATGGATGTTCATCTTCGCCTCAACCGCCAGCGCGCGGAAGAACTCCTCCAGCAGTTTCACCTCGAAATCGCGCACAAAAGCATGTTTCATCGCGGAGGCGAAAACCAGGAAAGGCCGGCCACCCAGATCGAGCGCCGCCTCGCACAACGCCTCATCCATCGGCAGCAGGAAGAAACCGTAACGGCGGATGCCGCGCCGATCCCCCAACGCCTCCCGAATACAGGCGCCCAAAACCAGGCCGATATCCTCGACCGTGTGATGGTAATCGACATTCAGATCGCCCTTCGCCTGTACCGTCAGATCGACCAGTGCGTGACGCGCGAAAAGTTCAAGCATGTGATCGAAGAAACCGATCCCGGTGGCGATCTCCGCCACTCCTGTTCCGTCCAGATTCAACACGACCCGGACATCGGTCTCACGGGTCGTCCGCCGTTGTTCCGCTTTTCTCGCCATCCGATTCTCCCTTTTGTCCAACGCCACACACCGCCCCACGCGCACCAGGCCCCTACACCGTTTAACCTGTTAATCTCTCTTCCTCTTGGCAAGTTCCCGCAGACGGATCAGCCAGATACAGAGCCAATAGAGACCGAGCATCGGGATGGCCATCACAATCTGCGAGACGGGATCGGGAGGGGTCAGCACCATCGCGAGGACAAAGACGATGACAATGGCCAGCCGCCACTTCTCCGCGAGCATCTTGGAGGTGATGATCCCAAACCAGCCGAGCGCCAAAAGCAACAACGGCATCTGAAAAGCCAAACCGAAAGCGACCAGCGTCTTCATCACCAATGTGATATAGGGCATGGTGTTGAAGAAGGCAAGATCCATATTCATCCAACGGTTCACCTTGAGCAGCACATCCAACGCGATCGAAAGGGTCGCCGAATAGGCCATCCAGACACCGCCCAAAAAGAGGAAGGTCGAGGTGAAAAGGCAGAAGAGGATAATGGTCCGCTCGCTCCGTTTCAGACCCGGAAAAACAAAACGGGAGATGAAAAAGAAGAGCAACGGGAGAGAGAGGGTCGTTCCACCCCAAAGCATGATCTTGAAGAGGACCTCGAAACCGCCGGTCGCCTCCATCGTTTGGAGGGGCGCCGGGATCCGTCCCGCGAGATCGCTGTATTTCTCCAATTTGAAAAGCTTCGTGACCGGCGCCTGCATCCACTTGAGGATGTGGGGCGCCAGCGGGATCACCAAAATGACCGAGGCCACCCATGTCACCGCGCAGTGGATCAGGCAATCCCGCAGATCGATCAGGTGCTCCATGAAGGGACGCGGCGGGTCGTTATACTCATCCTCGGGCTTCGTCTCTCCGGCGGGCTTGCCCAATGTGAAACGGCCGATCTTCATGCGGAGGCCCCCTCTTTCTGCGGTTCGGCGGCGGGGGCCGGCTCCTCCTGCGGACGGAAAGATTCCGCCACGGCGGCATCGGCCACCGCGCGATCCACAACCGGTTCCGCCGCCGCATCACTCTGCGGGGCGGGATCGGGCGGGATATCGGATAGCTGGGTGGAGGACCACGCCTCCACCTGATCCTCATTTCCGGGATAATCGGCCGTGTCCGGCAGATGATAGGGATCATCGACCGAGGAGGTGTCCCCATCGGTTCCCTGCGGCACGCCGTCCACATCCGTCGCCGACGGATCCGGCGGCGGCGTCACCGGTTCCTGATCCATGGTCAGCAGCTGCCGACGGAACTCGTCCGCCGCTCGGCGGAACATCTCCGTCATGCGGCCCAGTTTACGCGCCACCTCCGGCAGACGTTTCGGGCCGACCACAATCAGGACCACGGCGAACAGGACAACCCATTCACCCGCTCCGACAGATTCGAAGATCATCGCAAAAAAAGGAACACTCGCCATACAAGACACACCTAAAAAGGTGAAAGGTCGAAGGTCAAATCCAAAGGTCAAGAGGCCGGGAATCGAAGACCTGCGGCATACCCGTCTTTGACGGCAGCCGACCATCCGCTGCAGAC
>DBXN01000140.1:18161-23707 GCA_002309585.1 Verrucomicrobia bacterium UBA1211 | reverse complement strand
GCGGGCTTCTCCTCGCCGTAGCTGCGGGTCTGGATGCGGTCCGCCGCCACGCCGAGCGAAACCAACCGGGCGCGGATCGCCTGCGCGCGGTTCTCGCCGAGGGAGAGGTTGTACTCGTTGCTGCCTCGCTCATCGCAATGGCCTTCCACCACGACAACATGCTTGTTGTTCTGCAGCAGATCCTGCGCGACCTGATCGATCTTCGCCATCTCCTGCGGCGGCAACGAATAGCTGTCGAACCCGAAATAGACCGGCTGGAAGGTGATGCCCTGGACTGGCTGCAGCGAATCCTCGAACCGCGCGCCGCTGACCAGATTGCCCGCCGGGTCAAACACGCCGGGGATATCCGTCGACTGGACCGACAGCGGATCCGCCAACTCGGTCCCGTTGCTCAACACTTCTGAACGGTCCTTGCTCCACGGCCAACGCCAACCGCCAGCCTTGGTTCTGCAACCGGTATCGGCCACCATCAGACCGCACAACAGGGCGGCGTTCACGAGCATCACTGTACGAATATGCATGGGTTTCTTCCTTCTTTTGGTTAGTTGAACAAAACGGTTAACGGTCCGACCAGTCGGGCGACATCCAATTCCCCGGCGTGTTGAAAAGCAGAATCGCAGGATCCCCTTCCGTGTCGAGCATGTAGAGCGCGGATCCGCAGGAACAGACGATATGCCGGCTGTCCGGCGCCCAAGAGGGATGCTCGCAGCTGCCGCGCGGCCCGGCGACCAGACGGCTGGAACGGTCCCCGACCCTCGGATCCATCGTCGCGATCTGATAGGCGCCGCCGCGCTTGGTGGCATAGGCGATCAGGCCCTTCTTGCTCCAGTCGGGATTGACATTCTCCTCGCCCGTAGTGGTCAGCCGGCGGGACTGGCGCGTCGCGACATCCACCACATAAATCTGGGGCTTGCGCGACCCGACATCCGAAACGTATGCGATGCTGCGCCCGTCGGGCGACCAGCACGGACTCGCCTCCGAACCTTGCGGCGTGTTGGTCAGACGGACCAGCGTGCCGGAGGCCAACTTCAAAATATACAGCTCCGCGTTCCCCTGATAGGAGAGGATCAGCGCGAGGGAGGAGCCGTCCGGCGAGACCGCCCCGCCCGTGTTGAGTCCGGGAAACGGCGCCAGCGCCTTCCGTGTGCCCGTCGAGGGGGACAACCGGTAGATGGCCGGATAGTTCCGCAGGAAACTGGTGTAGTAGATATCCTTCCCGTTCGGCGCCCAGCGCGGACCGACCGCCGCCACATTGTCACGGGTCAGCTGCACCAACGCCATTCCGTTCGCGTCACACTGGTAGAGGTCGGCGTTGTTCTTGCCACGACGGTTCACGAAAACGATTTTCGACTGCGCGAAACCCGTTTCGCCCACGATCAGCCTCACCATCTCGTCCGCCAGCTGATGCGCCTGCATCCGGATCTCGCGCTCCCCGGCGGAGACACGATTCCACGCAAACCGTTTGCCCGGCCACGAGACCTCGCAACGCGACTGGATGCCCGAACCGGCCTCACCGATCTGCCCGCGCACCTGGATGGAACCGGTCTGCCCCAGCTTGAACCAACCGGACACCTGCAAATCCCGCGTCAGCGTCTGGATGAAATACCGTCCGTTCGGACCCGCCGCAGTCAGCCCCGCCAACGAGACCGACGCTTTGTCCGTCCCCTCCTTGACAATCGAAATCAGCGGTGCCGCACCCTGAGCGGACAACGGCGAAAAGCCCCCCCATCCGCACATCAACCCCAATAAAAAGACAGTAAGTGTAACTCGATACATAGAAACTCCAAAAAACAAATAACAGTATAAAACATGGCGGATTGAACGGCAAGCACGGAAATCGAATTGAACGCCAATTCCCGTTCCCCAGTTCCATCCCACTTCACCATTTACAAACCGCTCTTTTTTCTGATAAACTCTTTAAAGATTGTTGAACAATGCAAGACCGTTCGGTTATGGGTGACCGGGGGTTTTGGTTGACAGGATACCGTTTATGGACAATGACAAAGCGATTGTGCCGCACGGGATGCGGTTGATTTTTGCCTCGCTGGTGGCGTGTTTCGCGCTGTGGGGTCTGCTGAACAACATGACGGACAACCTCGTCCCGGCTTTCCAGCGCATCTTTACGATGGACCAATCGCGCGCCGGACTGGTACAGGTCGCTTTTTACGGCGCCTACGCGGTTCTGGCCATATTCGCCGCCGTGCTGGCGGAAGAGCTTTCCTACCGCAAGGGTGTTTTGGTCGGGCTTGCGATCTACATCACGGGAGCGTTGCTCTACATTCCCGCCTGTATCGCGCAGTCATTCGACATCTACTTCATTGCGATTTTCATCGTAGCGGGCGGGTGCAGTCTTCTGGAAACCACCTGTAACCCTTACGTGCTTTCGCTGGGGGATGAATCAAGTGCGGTGCGCCGCCTTAATTTCGCCCAGATGTTCAACCCTCTCGGATCGATGTGCGGGATTGTGCTGGCGAAACAGCTCATCCTTTCCCACCTGAACAAAGCGACTGCGGAAGAACGCGCCCTGATGGATGCGGCGACGCGCCAGGAGATTATCCACAACGAGCTGTTCTGGGTGTGTGCTCCCTACGTCGGGCTTTGCGTGATCGCCGCCTGTATCTGGCTGTTTTTCCTCTTCCAAAAGGACGCCGGAAAGAAAGCCGATCAGCGGACGTGGCGGCATGTCTTTTCAGCCCTGCTCTTCTCGGTTGTCCCGATGACGGTGCTCTACTTCATCTTCCCGAAGATGAACAAGATCGTCTGGGTGCTTTGCGGGACGCTTGGTCCGATCGTGTACATCATCCTTTCCGCCGACTATCGGGCGATGCTGAAGACGTTACTCGCGATTCCCCGTTACTGGATGGGCGTAATCGCGCAGTTCTTCTATGTCGGTGTGCAAATCGCGGCATGGACATGGCTTAACGTTTACTGTCAAAAAGAGCTCGGCGTCACACCCGCGCAGGGAGCGATTTACTATACAATCGCGATTTCACTCTTCATTGCGGCGCGTTGGATCGCGACCTTCCTGATGAAGTACGTCAATCCCGCCAAGATGATGGCGGCATTCGCCATTGGCGCCATTGCGAGCTGCATCGGTGTCATGTACCTCCCGACCCGGATATTCGCCACCATCGGCGGACTTCCGTTCAGCTGGAATATCGTCTGCCTCGTGGCGATGAGCGGGTTCATGTCGCTGATGTTCCCGACCATCTACGGCATTGCCCTGGAAGGGCTTGACCAGAAAGCGGTGAAGCTCGGCGCATCCGGTCTCATCATGGCCATTCTTGGCGGGGCGATCATCACGCCGTGGATGGCGAATATCATCGGGAACAATCATTCGCTATGGTGCCGGTTGGTGCCGATGTTCAGCCCCGAATGGGACGCCAATCTGCGTCTGTCACAGATGTCGCTCCGGGCCAGTTTCATCGTCCCGGCGATCTGTTTCGCGGTGGTGCTTGCCTATGCGGTCCTCTTCCGCGGCAGTGCCCAAAAGGAGGATAAAGGCGTTTAAAGGGATTTCCCAGGTAGCGTAAAGTTCTCACACTCACAGCAAAGGAGTCAACACATGGCACAGACAGTATTTACGATGAACGGATTTCCGAAAGTCGGCATTCGACCCATCATTGACGGCCGCCGGCGCGGCGTACGCGAGTCGCTGGAAGACCAAACGATGAACATGGCGAAAACCGCCGCGAAGCTGATTTCGGAGAACCTCACCTATCCGGACGGCACACCCGTTCAGTGTGTCATCGCCGACACCACGATCGGTGGACGTTACGAGGCCGCACAGTGCGCGAACAAGTTCCGCGACAACAACGTCGGCGTGTCGCTCTCCGTCACGCCGTGCTGGTGCTACGGAACCGAGACAATGGACATCGACCCGACAATCCCGAAGGCGGTTTGGGGCTTCAACGGCACCGAGCGTCCCGGCGCGGTTTACCTCGCCTGCATGCTCGCCGGATATGCGCAGCGGGGTATGCCCGCCTATGGCATTTACGGCCATGAGGTCCAGGACCGTACCGACACCTCCGTGCCGGAAGACGTGAAGGAGAAGATCCTGCGTTTTGTGAAGGCAGGCCTTGCGGTGGCGATGATGAAGGGCAAGAGCTATCTCTCCGTCGGGTCGTCCGCGATGGGCATCGCCGGGTCATTCGTGGATATTGATTTCTTCCAGGATTACCTCGGGATGGCTCCGGAAAACATGGACGAATGCGAGATCGAACGCCGCATCGCCGAGGGGATTTACGACCAAGAGGAGTATAAGAAAGCACTCGCCTGGGCAAAGAAATGGTGCAAGGAAGGCAAGGACTACAATCCCAAGGCCATCCAGAAAACCCGCGCCCAGAAGGATGCCGACTGGGAGTATATCGTTAAGATGGCGATCATCATGCGCGATATGATGGTGGGCAACCCCAAGCTCAAGGAGATGGGTTTTGGCGAAGAGGCGGTTGGCCGCAACGCCATTGCCGGCGGTTTCCAGGGGCAGCGCCAGTGGACCGACCACTGGCCGAACGGCGACTTCATGGAGGCGATTTGCAACACCTCGTTCGACTGGAACGGGCCGAAAATGCCGCAGATCGTGGCGACCGAGAACGACTCGCTCAATGGCGTGTGCATGCTCCTGATGTGGCTGCTCACCAATAAAGCCTCCATGTTTGCCGATGTCCGCACCTATTGGTCATCCGACGCGGTGAAGCGCGCAACCGGCAAGGGCCTGACCGGTATCGCCAAGGACGGCATTATCCATCTGCTGAACTCCGGCAGCTGCTGTCTGGACGCTGCAGGCGAGATGAAAGAAAAGGGCAAGCGCGTTTTCAAGAACTGGTGGGAGGTCTCCAAGACCGACATGGAGGCGACTCTCAAGGCCACAAAGTGGGTACCGGCCGGCGTGGAGTATTTCCGTGGCGGCGGCTTCTCCAGTTCCTTCCTCACGCCCAAAGGAATGCCGCTTACCATGACGCGCATTTCCATCGTCAAAGGCCAAGGTCCGGTGTTGCAGATCGCCGAAGGGTGGTCGGTCACGCTCGACCCGAAACAGCAAGAGACGTTGATGCTCCGTACCAATCCCGAGTGGCCGTGCACGTGGTTCGTTCCGCGGTTGACCGGTAAAGGCGTGTTTAAAGACGTTTATTCGGTAATGAACGCCTGGGCCGCCAACCACGGCGCGATTGCCTACGGGCATATCGGCGCGGATATCATTACCCTGGCGTCGATGCTGCGCATTCCGGTGGCGATGCACAACGTGCCGGAGGAGCAGGTTTACCAGCCCCATTGCTGGGGGCTCTTCGGGGCGTCTGACGATCCGACCGGCGCCGACTTCCGCGCCTGCAAGAACTTCGGACCGTTGTATGCAACCAACCGATGAAGCGGGTTGTGCCGGATGGCGCAATTGTAAAACAACCGGACACGGCCGGATTTGCAATTGCGCCAAGCTATTCTCACCGCGCCAAAGTTTTATGATTTTTCCGCTTGCATGGCGGATGCGGTTATGGTAATTTGTTTGCCGTTCTTTTGGAACAAAAGCGAGCTTAACTCAGTTGGTAGAG
>DBXN01000140.1:6002-17970 GCA_002309585.1 Verrucomicrobia bacterium UBA1211 | reverse complement strand
TTTTTTTTGGGAAATGCGGTATGTTCAACTGGAAGGTCCTCTTTGTCAAGCCACGGACGGAAAAGAAGGTTGTTGAATACTGCAAAGCCTACGGGATCTCCTATTATCTTCCGATGCGCGAAAAGACGCGCGTGGTCCAGCGCCGTAAAGTCAAGGTCCTGCTTCCCCTCTTTCCCGGTTATGTCTTTGTCGTGATCGCCGCCAACGGCCAGCGTCTCAAGCTGCTCCAGACCAACTGCCTGGTCAAGATCCTGGAACCGACCAGCGGTTATGCGTTGGCACGTCAGCTGGTTCAGGTCCGGCGGGCGCTTCATGCCGACCCGACCCTGATTCCGGATCTCCCGCTGGAGAAGGGCAAGCGCGTCCGGGTGATCAACGGGCCGTTTATGGGCTTTGAGGGACTGATCACCGATCTGCGCGGAAAGCAGAAACGCCGCGTGGTGATGAATCTGGAGCTGATCGGGCAATCGATCGCGGTGGAGGTCTCTCCGCTCGACATCGAACTGATCGACCCGCCCAAGAAGAAGAACGCTCCTTAAAGATGAGGCGTTGATCAAACCATCGCCCATCGTGTATACTGTTCCTATGTCCGAAAGGCGTAATGGAGACCAATGCCAACCATTGAGGGATTGAGATGAACGCTGTCGTTTTGCTGCTGGGTTCGACGTTTTGTTTTCTGCTGGCCTATTTCCTGTATTCGAAACTGCTGGCCAAACTGATCGGCATCAAGGCGAACCGCCCTACCCCCGCCCACACCTGTGGAGATGGCATCGATTACGTCCCAGCCCACCCCGCCGTCCTCTTCGGACACCACTTCGCCAGTATCGCCGGTGCGGGGCCGATCGTCGGACCGATTCTCGCCGCCGAATTCGGTTGGGGTGCGGTGGTCCTCTGGGTGATCCTGGGTTGCATCTTTGTCGGCTCCATGCACGATATGGCCGCGCTCTACCTCTCCGTGCGGAACAAAGGATGCAGTATCGCGACCGTCATCGCAAAGGTTCTCGGCAAGCCGGGCAAGATCATCTTCCTGCTCTTCTGCTGGAGCACGCTGATCCTGGTCTGCGCGGAGTTCACCCGATTGGTCGCCGCGACCTTCTCGCAGAATCCCGCCGTGGCCACCTCCTCGTTGCTCTTCATCGCGGAGGCCGTCCTCTTCGGCATCGCCGTCTACCGGTTCCGACTCCCGATCGGAATCGCGTCGTGCATCTTCGTCCCAATCATGTTCGGGTGTGTCTGGCTCGGTACCCGTTTCCCGATCAACCTGCAGGTGTTAGGCATCGCCCCGGACCACGCCCAGACCTTCTGGATCCTGGTTCTGCTGGCCTACTGTTTCCTCGCCTCGACCCTGCCTGTCTGGCTGTTGCTCCAGCCGCGCGACTACCTCAACTCCTACCTGCTCTATGCGATGATGGCGTTGGGCTTTATCGGCGTCTTCTTCGCGAACCCCTCCCTGAACATCCCCGCCTTCACCGGCTGGACCGTCATCCACGGAACGCAATCCCGCACGCTCTTCCCCTTCCTCTTTGTAACGATCGCCTGTGGCGCCTGTTCAGGTTTCCACGCGTTGGTCGCCTCCGGCACCACGGCGAAGCAGCTGAGCAATGAGACCCACATCCGTCCCGTCGCGTACGGCGGGATGTTGCTGGAAGGCGTGCTGGCCATCCTCTCGATCATCGCCGTCGCCGCAATGGCTTCCCCCGATTTCGCGGCCGCAATGAAGAACCCCAATCCCGTCGCCCTTTTCGCCTCGGGAATCGCCGGCTTCTGCACCGCCCTCAAGATCCCCTTTGAATGGGCCAACATCTTCATCTCCCTCTCAATCGCGGCGTTTCTGATGACCAGCGTCGATACCGCGACCCGTTTGGCCCGCTTCACCTGGCAGGAACTCTTCGATCCCTCCGCCGGCGCGTCGGGAGAGGCGGCGAAACCCCGTCCCGCCTGGAGCAAGATCTTCTCGACCATGTATGTGGCCACCGGCATCGTCATCGCCCTCGTTGCCCTGCTTCTGCTGGGCGATCCAGCCACCGCCAAGAGCCTCTGGCACATCTTCGCCTCGTCCAACCAGTTGCTGGCCGCCCTAACGCTCCTGACCGCCAGCCTCTGGCTGATCAAACGGCGCCGCCCCTGTTTCTTCACCGCCATCCCGATGCTCTTCATGTTCGCCGCAAGCGGCTATGCGCTCTTCTCGCTGATGCGAACCTCCACCGGCGTGCTCCGCGTGGCCTGCGTGATCCTTTTCCTCATGGCGATCGCCCTTCTGGTTCTGGCCGGAACGCAACACCGCGTGTGGTTGAAACGCCGCTAACCGGAAGCCCGCCATGCTCCCTTCGGACTTCACCAGGCAGATGCTGATCGATTGGGGCGGCGAAGCCGTCTTCCATCAGGCGGAACAGATCGTCAAGCGCGGCTCGGTTCTCCATGTGGAGATGAAAGGCGATATCGTGTCTGGAATCGTCCTCCGTCCGCAGCTGCCGGAGATCCAATCACGATTCCGTCTGTTGCACGGCGGTAAAACCATCGAAAATCTCTGTCCCTGCCCCACCAACCAGAGGAGCGGGCAGGTCTGTCCCCATGCGGTGGCGCTGGGCCTGATCCTGATGCTCCGCCACACCGATCCCGAGCGGGAACAGAAGTACAAAGAGGACGCCCGTCGCGCCTTGCGGATGTCCCGCTTCACCGAAGCCGATTACATCCAGCGTTCCCGAACCGGCACACCCGCCCAGATCGGCCTCTGTATCCAGCCCTCCTGGCGAATGGAGTTCACCAAAGGGAACGTAACGGTCTCCCCGGTCATCATCGCCAACGGCACCCTCTATACGCCCCAGACCCTTCCTCGGCGGCAGCCGCTTGCGCTTACGCCGGATGACGACATTCTCCTTAGCTGCCTGGAGGACATCTGCGAAGGGCCGCCCGGCGACCGCTTCGAGGTGTCGCAAACGGACTTCCTGAGTCTCCTCAAACTCTGCCGCCACCGGCCGCTCTCGGTCATCGGAAAAAACGAACCGTTAGTGGTCGAGCCGAAGCCGGTCGATAGCCAACTGCATGTCGATATCGACCACGAAACCGGCGAGCTGATGCTCTACCTGGACCCCCAGCTGCCCAACGCCAAGGACGGTGACCTCCCCCACTTTATCATTTCCAACCGGACCGGCTACGTCTTTCTGCACAACCATTTCTGGCAACTCAAAACCATCCTTCCGGCTTTCTACCAATCCATCTACGAGAAGGACATCATCATCCCGCGCGAAAATGTCATCACCTTCCTGGACCGCGAATTGCCGGCGTTGCGAAAACTCATTCCCCTCACGGTGGAACTTCCGCCTGACCTCTTCGAGCGCATCCCCGGCAAGCCGGTCTTCCATTTTGACATCCGCGGCTCAAACGCCGCGCTGCGCGGGACCCTGAGCGCCGTATACGGTGACCGCCGGATTCAGGCAGGCGACCGTGCCGCGCAAAGCGATTTAGCCATCCCCGATCCGGATGACATCCTGAAGTACCACATTCGGAATCTGACGGCGGAGAAAAGGGCGATCGACAAACTGCTCCAGATCGGATTCTGGGAAGACGGCGGCAGTTATGTGATCCGATCCCCGCATGAAGTCCTCAACTTCATGGGAAGCGGCTGTCCGGTCCTGCGCCGATTGGGCTGGAAAGTCTCCTTCTCCGGCAAGATCGCCGATCTGGAGACCGACATGCCGGTCATCTACCCGATTGCGCATATCCGTCCGAGAGACAACGACTGGTTTGATGTCGGGTTCAGTTTCGAGAACACCGAAAACGAATCCTGCCCGCTCACCGAAATCCAGCGGGCCATCAACTGCGGCAACTCCTATCTTTCCTGGAAAGGCAAGACCTACTTCTTTGACCGCGAGGCGATTGAAACGATGCGCGGCATCTTCAGCGACTGCAGAAGCCGTGAGAGTGACCGTCCCGGACACTTCCTCCTGCCCACCATCTATGCGCCGTTCGTCCAGTCCTCCTTCAACGCAATGGAGGCCATCGAGGTCGATGACGTGCCGGATTGGCGGGAGAAAGCCGCCCTCCAGAACCGCGAGGGATCCGCGCGTCTCAAGCCGGTTCCCCTGGGCAAACTGGAGGATGTCCTGCGCCCCTACCAGAAAGCCGGCGTCTATTGGCTGCGCTTTCTGGAGGAATCGGGGCTTTGCGGTCTGCTGGCGGACGAGATGGGCCTCGGCAAGACCCTTCAAACCCTCTGCTGGATCAGCCTGGAACGGGTGAACGTGCAGGCGCGCGGCAAACCCGCCCTTGTGGTCTGCCCCACCAGCCTGGTCGGAAACTGGGCGCGGGAGGCGGAAAAATTCCTGCCAGACATGAAGTGCCTGGTTCTTTCCGGGCCCGACCGGAGAAAGTTGTTCGACGCGATTCCCCAAAGTGATCTGGTGATCACCTCCTACGCCCTCATCCGACGCGATCAGGAGGCATACGCCCCCCACCGATTCTCGGCCGCCATCCTGGATGAGGCGCAGCACATCAAGAATCGCTCTACGCAGAACGCCCTCGCCGCCAAGCAGATCCAAGCCGTCAACAAACTGGTCCTCACCGGCACCCCGATTGAGAACAGCGTGGCCGATATCTGGTCGATCATGGACTTCCTGATGCCGGGGTATCTGGGTGAATACGACCGGTTCAAATGCGATTACGAACAGCCGATCTCCATCCCCGGTGATGCGGCGGACGCCGCGCAGGAGAAACTGCGCCGGAAACTTCACCCGTTCATCCTCCGCCGGATCAAGAAAGATGTCGCGAAAGATCTTCCGGACAAGATCGTCCGCGTCTCCTACTGTACGATGACACCCGACCAGCAGAAGGTCTATCACGATGTCCTCGCAGAATCCCGCCGGACCATCGGCGACATGGTGAAGGAGAAAGGTTTCGAACGGAGCCGGTTTGAGATCCTCGCGATCCTGATGCGCCTGCGCCAAATCGCCTGTCACCTCGACCTGCTCAAGGAACACCACAAACCGGGAACCTATGCGGAGCCTTCGGCGAAGATGGAGGCCTTCTTCGAGTTGCTGGACGAGGCGATCGACGGCGGCCACCGTCTTCTCGTCTTCAGCCAGTTCGTCTCAATGCTCCACCTGATCCGCGATGAGCTGACCGCGCGCGACATTCCCTTCTGCTATCTGGACGGCTCCACACAGGACCGGATGGCGCAATGCCAGCGGTTTAACCTCACCCCATCCATCCCGGTTTTCCTGATCAGCCTGAAGGCCGGCGGCACGGGGCTCAACCTCACCGGCGCCGACATGGTGGTCCACTTCGACCCCTGGTGGAATCCCGCCGTTGAGGATCAGGCGACCGACCGCGCCCACCGGATCGGCCAGAAACGAACCGTCTACAGCATCAAACTGATCACCGAGAACACCGTTGAGGAGCGGGTACTGGAGATGCAGCGCCGCAAACAGGCGGTCATCCAAGCCACCATCGGCACGACCGATAACGCCGTCATGGAGAAACTCTCCTTCGATGACATCAAGGACCTGATCGGCCTCTGATCCGCCGAAAGACGGATTCAAGGTTTGCGGTTTCGCCTTAAAACAGGTATGATTAATTCCGTTTTTCGGAAAAGGTTTGTTATGACGATTTACCCTGGAAACAACTGGAAAGAGAGATGCATGACGGCCGTCGCTACCGGATTCGGCATCGGCATGATCGCCCCGTTCGCGCCTGGCACCTTCGGGACCGCGCCGGGAATCCTGCTGGCGAAATGGACCGTCACCCTTCCGATTCTCCACCAATGCCTGATCGGGCTGGGGATGACGCTGCTCGCCATTCCGTTCTGCGATGTTGCCGAGCGGGTCCTTCAGAAGAAAGACGACGGCCGGATTTGCGCGGACGAATGGATGCTCTTTCCCATCAGCGTGATCGGGCTGCCCCTCGGCCAGCACATCTGGCTGCTTCCGCTTTGCTTCGTTGTGGCGCGGGCATGCGACATCATCAAACCGCCGCCCGCCCGCCAGCTTCAGAAACTCCACGGCGGATTCGGCATCGTGATCGACGACTTCTTCGCCTCCCTCTACGCCTTGGCCATCAACCACGGGCTCTACTGGCTCTCGCAACAACCGCCGGTCACCCGTATTCTCGAACAGATCCACTTGACGTAACCGACACGGACCGCCATGTACGACCATCACGAACCAACACGTTCCCCCGCCCTTTTCATCCATAATGCCAGACTGAACGGAACGGCGACCGACGCACTCATCGAAAACGGAACCTTCACCGCCATCGCGCCCGCGCTCACCCCGCCTGAAGGGGCCGAACGCCTTGACGCGGCGGGCAAACTGCTCGTCCCCGCCTTCTATAACGCCCATACCCATGCGGCGATGACCTTCCTGCGGGGCTATGCGGATGACATGGAGCTGTTCGCCTGGCTGAACAACCACATCTGGCCCGCGGAGGGCCGGCTGACGTCAGAGGACATCTATTGGGGAACAAAACTCGCCATCCTTGAGATGATCCACTCCGGAACCGTTTTTTTCAATGACATGTACTGGGAACCGGAAATGGCGCTCCGGGCGGCAGATGAGATGGGGGTTCGCGCGGCGATCGGACGGCTCTACATCGAGGCATCCCCCGGCGTGATCCTGGAGCGGAATGTCCTCTCCACCCAAGCGTTGGAGAGCGCCTACCGCGCCTCATCCGCCAAAGACCGGATCCAACTCACCTACGCCCCCCATGCCGTCTATACCGTTTCGGGCATCACCCTCCGACGGATCGCGGAGATGGCCCGCGAGACCGGAGACCGGATCCACATCCACGCTTCGGAAACGGAAAAGGAGGTTAAGGACTGCATGGCGGCGAACGGCATGTCCCCCATCGCATGGCTCGACACCTGCGGGCTGCTGACCTCCCGGACGGTCCTCGCCCACTGCGTCCATCTCTCGGAAGAGGACATCGCCATCCTCAACCATCGCGGGACTGTCGCGGTCCACAACCCCAACTCGAACTTCAAACTCTGTTCCGGACAATTCGACTATCGGAAGGTTGCCGAAGAGGCCCGCTGCCGGGTCGCCCTCGGAACCGATGGGTGCGCTTCCAACAACAGCCTGTCCATGTTTGACGAGATGAAACTCGCCGCGCTCAACGCCAAAATCCGCTCCGGCGACCCGACCTGTGGAAAGGCCGCGGACATCTGGCGGATGGCGACTCGCGACGGCGCGGAGGCGTTCGGCATCAACGCGGGGGTCATCGCCGTCGGGAAACTCGGCGATGCCCTTTTGCTCGACCCCGACGCTCCCTGTCTCATCCCCGAACACCATCTCGACGCCAACATCGTCTACGCCGCCGATCCGTCTTGCGTCGATACCGTCATCTGCGCGGGCCGCATCCTGATGCGCAACCGCCGGATCGACGGGGAAGAGGCGATCATCGAGGCCGCCCGCGCGCAGCTGGCGCGTCATACGCAATCCACCTAACCCCCGTACCCCACCATCCCGCCATGACGATTGAACAACGCGCCTTTTGCCTCACTTCCGGTGAATCCCGTCTCGCCGCAACCGCCGTTCTTCCCGAGGCGATCAGCGGTACGGTCCTTTTCATTCCGCCGTTCGTCGAGGAGCGTAAGGGAACCCTTCCCCTTTTGATCCATGCCGCCCGAAAATGGGCGGAAGAGGGTTTCGCCTCGCTGATTTTCGATCCGACGGGGTGCGGCGACAGCTCCGGCGATTTCGCCGCCGTGCCGCCTGAACAGTTTGAACGGGACGCCGAATCCGCCTTCCGCTGGCTCCGCTCCCTCTACATCGGTTACCCGACCGCCCTGGTCGGCATCCGGACGGGGGCCTGCCTGGCGCGGATGCTTGCGGCCCGCCATCCGAACGAGGTCGAAGCCCTTGTCCAATGGGCACCCGTCACCGGAGAGGCGTTTCTCCGGCAACTTTTCCAACGGCGGATGGTGAACGACATGGTCGCTTACGGAAAGGCCCAGGAAAGCCGGAAGAGTCTGGAGGAACATCTTGTCCAAGGCGATCCGGTCGATTTGGACGGCTATACGCTCTCCGCGCCGATCTACCGCTGGCTCAAAGCGCTTGCCGTCCCGACGGGCGACGCCCAGACGCATCCGATTCTGACGGTCTCGGGCGGACATGACACCGCCTGCGCGGACCGCTTCGCCACCGATCAGACCGAACGGTCGGAACTCCGCTTCCCACCCTTCTGGAACACGGTCGGTCAGGTCGATCTGGATCCCCTCATCGCCGAGACGGGCGCATGGCTCAGGAAATGGATGACCTCCGAACCGGTTCCCGAGCACGCCGCCGTCGAGGCCGATTCCGACACCTTCCCGGTATTGGACGCCGATATCGGAAAGATCCGTTTGGCGGTTGACCGTCCGGCCGGAACGCCGACCGCCGGTCTGCTCTTCCTTCACGGCTGGTCCGGCGACCGGACGGGTCCCCATCGTCTCTTCACGCGGTACGCCCGGCTCCAAACGCAGTCCGGCGCACTCTGCGTCCGTCCGGATTTTATCGGCCGGGGCCTTAGCGACGGTGCCGCGTCAGATGCCGCGATCGCCCGTATGGCGGACAATGCCGACGCAGCGTTGGCCTATCTCAAATCCCAGCTTCCCGCCGACGCACCGATCACCGTTGTTGCGATCTGTTCCGGATGCAAAGTCGCCATCACCCTCGCGTCGCGCCATCCGGAGATCGCCCGACTGGTCCTTTGGTCCGCCGAGTCGATGGGTTCCCTGCGCAGCTCCGCCACCGGCCTGCGCAAAACCGTCAAGGCGCTCCAGACCTATCTCCGCAAACTCTTCCGACCCGAAACCTGGAAGAAACTGCTCAAGGGTCAGGTCAACACCGGCATGGTGACCAAGGCGCTCGTCAAACATGAAACCCGCAGTGCCGCCGAGGCGGAACAGGAAGACGCCACCCTCAAACAATTCCGTGCCTTCCGCCATCCCATCCTCTTTGTCTTCGGCGGGTCTGACCCCGACGCGGCAGGTTCCTCCGCCGCCTATTCCCGCTACTGCAAGGCAAACGGCATCCCCTTCACCCTCCACACGATCCCCCACGCCGGCCACAGTTACTACAGCGAGCCCTGGACACAGGAATTGTGGCGACTGACAGCCGAACGTTAAGAAAGCCAGGCCACGACGAGATCGCCTATTTCGTGGCGACGGCGGCAGAGTTCCTGTTTGGCGGGCAAACAATCCATGTGGGAAAAGGGCCTGCGGCAACCGAAGCCCTTGAGACGCGGCATGGCACGCGTCTCCTTGGCAGCCATTCGCGTCCCCTTCCCATTAAGATGTTGGGCGTCGCCTAAAGCGGCACTAATGCTTTATCCTCAAAAATGCGCGCTTGACCGTTCCGTCACCAAGGGTCACTTTGAAGCGCATGGTAACGGCATCTCCTTTCAAGACCTCCACCGACGGCATCAGTTTCGCCGCGCCGTCCCAGTCGCCCAAATCACTTGTCGCCTCAAACAGCGTCGCGACCTTCGCCGCATCAACCAGGACAGGTCTGTCGCCGTCCTTCACTGTCACTGCGACAGTCATGGCGTTGCCTACGCCGCGACTCGCCAAGCGGGACGCGCTTGCCGGCCCCATCTTCAACTCGGTAATCGTAATCGTCGGCTCGTTATCGAACAACTCCGTTGCGCCCAAGAGATACGCCGCGGCCGCATGAGGCGAAGCCTTCACCGCAGGGGTTCCCGCCAATACGCCGACCCTGTTCTTCACAACGTGCGCCCACTCCCAGTAGGCATAGTATTCGGCCATATTCGTAATCATCGCGTACAGACGCCCGTCTGCGGCCCCCGCCAACGCCACAACGATATCGGAATCGTTTTCGACGAAGGGAAACCCCGCATAATACCAATACAGGAGCGTCAAACCCTTCCACTTCTCTCCCACTTCCACACCCCAACCGGTTGACGACGGCAGAATGTAGGCGACACAATCTGCCGCGATGCCCGAAAAAGAGTGATCAACGGCTGGAGCATTTCCAAGAAAGACAACACTCGCAAGGCTGTTGCAGGCACTGAATGCCTCATCTGCGATCCACGCCACGCTGGCGGGAATGTTCACGCTCTTCAGGCTGGAACACCCGTAGAACGCCCGATCCTGAATGGCCCACACGCCATCGGGGATGTCCACATGTGTCAGGTTAACGCAACCGTAGAACGCCCATTCACCGATCCACCAGTCTGAAGGCAGAGAGGGATCCGCCACGGTATCGCCTGAGATCGTCACGCTCTCAAGCCGGGGACAGTTGTAGAACGCATTCATGTCATACGCCCTCACACAGCCGGGAAGCGACACGCTCCTCAGATTGGGCATGTCCCTAAACCCGGTGGCGATCGGCAGGTCGGGGACTTCTTCGTAACCGGCAGTCGGGGGAATGTCCAGCAGGACCACGGTCTCCCACATGAATGGAAGCGGTAGTCCACGCTCGTCCAAACATTCGAACACGTCGTAGAAATCCCTTCCCACCCACCTGTCATTTGCCGAATCCCAACGGAAAAACACGCTTCTCGGCATAACGAGATTCTTCAACCCGTAACAGTTTCGGAACGCACCGTCACCGATATCTTTTACACTGTTGGGAATCTCGATCCGCGTCAGCCCGCGACACTCAGCAAACACGCGGTCCCCAATGACCCTCACACCACCGATCGACTCGGCCTCACCGCTCCCAAAGCTCGTCGCACCGCCGGGAAGCATCACACCCGTCAGACTGGAGCACCCGTAGAACGCTTCATCCGCGATCCACTCCACGCTGGCGGGAATGTTCACGCTCGTCAGACTGGAACACCCGTAGAACGCTCGCCTCTGAATGGCCCACAAGCCATCGGGGATGTCCACATGTGTCAGGTTAACGCATCCGTAGAACGCCCATTCACCGATCGACCAGTCTGAAGGCAGAGAGGAATCCGCCACGGTATCGCCTGAAATCGTCACGCTCTCAAGCTGGGGTAAGCCGTAGAATGCGTAAGATTCGATTCCCCTCACACAACCGGGAAGCGTCACACTCCTCAAATTGGGCATATCTCTAAACCGGGTAATGATCGGCAGACCGGGAACATCCTCGTAATCGGCAGTGGGCGGAATGTCCAGCAGGACCACGGTCTCCCACGCATATTGATACTGTTTTCCATTTGCGTCCGGATCCAATCCGAACACCTCCCCGAAATCTCTTCCCACCCACCTGTCATTTGCCCCGTCCCAGACGCAGAACACGCTTCTCGGCACAACAAGATCCCTCAACCCGTAACTGTTCCCAAACGCGCCGTCACCGATATCTTTTACACTGTTGGGAATCTCGATCCGCGTCAGCCCGCGACACTCCGCAAACGCGCGGTCCCCAATGGTCCTCACACCGCCGATCAACTCGGCGGTCCCGTCACTTCCCAACCCCATCACGCCGCCGGGAAGCGACACACTCGTCAGGCTGGAACATCCGTAGAACGCTTCAGACTCAATCATCTCCACACTGGCGGGAATGTCTACGCTCTCTAAGCTGGCGCAACCGCAAAACGCCCGCCACCTAATCGTCCACACACCGTCGGGGATATCCACATGTTTCAAGCTGACGCAGCCGAGGAACGCATACTCCCCTATCTCCCAAAAGTATGCGGAAGGATCCATCATCCCCGTCCCACCGCCTGAGATCGTCACACGCTCAAGCAGGGGGCAATTATCGAACGCACCCGCACTGAACCCCCGAACGCAGCTGGGAAGCGTCACGCTTCGCAGATTACGCATACCTGCAAACCCATAGGCGTACTGCAGATCTGGGATACCCGCGTATGCGCCAGAGGAAGGAGTGTCCAAAATGACCACGGTCTCCCACGCGCATTCGCCCGAAATCCATTCGAACACGTCGTAAAAACCCCTTCCCACCCATCTGCCATTTGCCGAATCCCAACGGAAAGACACGCTTCGCGGCATAACGAGATTCTTCAACCCGTAACAGTTCCGGAACGCGCCGTCACCGATATCTTTTAC
>DBXN01000140.1:5052-5912 GCA_002309585.1 Verrucomicrobia bacterium UBA1211 | reverse complement strand
CCCCATCACGCCGCCGGGAAGCGACACACCCGTCAGACTGGAGCATCCGTAGAACGCCTCATTCGCGATCCACTCCACGCTGGCGGGAATGTTCACGCTCTCCAAGCTGGAACATCCGTAGAACGCCCGCTCCATAATGGCCCGCACACCATCGGGGATGTCCACATGCGTCAGACTGACGCAACCCTTGAACGCATAATCTCCTATCTCACCGTAATAGGCAGAAGGATCCATCATCCCCGTCCCGCCGCTTGAGATCGTCACACGCTCAAGCAGGGGTAAGTCGCAGAATGCGAACGATCCGAATCCCCTCACACAGCCGGGAAGCGTCACACACTTCAGGTTTGGCATATCGACATATCCAAGGAAACCGCCGAAAATCGGCATGTCAGGGATATCCCCGTAGCCATCGACGGAAGGGACATCCAGTATGACGACGTTCTCCCACGCATATTGATACCGTTTTCCGTATGCGTCCGGATCCAATCCGAACGCATCCAGCAAATCTCTTCCCGCCCACCTGTCATTTGCCCCGTCCCAGACGTAGAACACGCTTCTCGGCACAACGAGATCCTTCAGGGCGTAACAGTTCCAAAACGCGCCATCACCGATTTCTTTCACACTGTCGGGGATCTCGATTCGCGTCAGCCCGCGACACTCCGCAAAAGCACGGTCCCCAATGACCCTCACGCCACCGATCAACTCGGCGGTCCCTTCACTCCCCAGCATCATCACGCCGCCGGGAAGCGACACGCTCGTCAGACTGGAGCATCCGTAGAACGCCTCTTCCGCAATCCACGCCACACTGGCGGGAATGTCTACGCTCTCTAAGCTGGCGCAACCGCAAAACGCCCGCCACC
>DBXN01000140.1:0-5015 GCA_002309585.1 Verrucomicrobia bacterium UBA1211 | reverse complement strand
CAGCCGAGGAACGCATACTCCCCTATCTCCCAAAGATATGCGGAAGGATCCATCATCCCCGTCCCGCCACCTGAGATCGTCACGCGTTCAAGCCGGGGGCAATTATCGAACGCGCCCGTACTGAACCCCCGAACGCAGCTGGGAAGCGTCACGCTTCGCAGATTACGCATACCTGCAAACCCATAGGCGTACTGCAGGTCAGGGACATCCCCGTAAGCGTCGGTGGAAGGAGTGTCCAAAATGACCACGGTCTCCCACGCGCATTCGCCCGGAATCCATTCGAACACGTCGTAAAAATCCCTTCCCACCCACCTGCCATTTGCCGAATCCCAACGGAAAAACACGCTTCTGGGCATAACGATATCCTTCAGGGCGTAACAGTTCCGGAACGCGCCGTCACCGATTTCCATCACGCTGGCGGGAATGGTTACGCATGTGAGATTGGCGAAATCGGCAAATGCCCCGGCGGCGATTCTCGTCACGCCATCGGCGATGGCAACATCTGCGGACAATGTCTTGCCAAACACGGACTCCATCCCGGTATCGCAGAGACATTGCGGAATCGTGACACGTTCAAGCCCGTAGCAACCGAAAAAAGCATACTCCCCGATATCCGCCACACTGCCGGGAATCGTCAAGTCCGTCAGGGAACTGCAATACATGAATGCGGATTCACCGATGTTCGTCACGGTATTCGGAATGGCAACGTTCCTCAAACGCTCACACTCAAGGAACGCCGAGGCTCCGATGGTTAAAACGCCATGGGATATCATCACGCGCTCAAGGGTGAAGCAGTACGCGAACACGCCTTCTCCGATTCGCGTCACACCGGAAGGTATCGCCACACGCTCCAGGCTGTAACAATCCTCAAACGCGTAATCGCCGATGCTCGTCACGCTGTCCGGAATCGTTACACTCGTCAGATTGTAGCAACCGGCGAACGCGGAATCGCCAATGCGCGTCACGCCTTCCGAAATGACAATCGTGGTAATCGTATCCGCATCAAACGCGGACCACATTCCGTTGTCGCAAACACATTGCGGGATCGTCACGTATTGAAGCCCGCTGCAACCGCTGAACGCGGATTCCCCAACCGAGGTCACACCGCGGGGAATGGTCACGCTGGTCAGGGCGCTGCAACCAGCGAATGCACTCTGACCGATACGCGTCACGCCTGTCGGGATCGTCACGCGCCGCAACCCGGCGCACGCCGAGAAAACCTCGTTTCCGATAACCGTCACCGGTTTTCCTCCAAGCGAGGATGGGAGGGTTACACTCCCCGTGGGTTTGGGCGAAACGGAAACCATCTCGGCCCCGTTCCCAATGGCATTGTATGTCCACGTGTAGGCGCCAACCGTCTCCGTCGCGGCAAACGCGCCCAGCGCAACCGTCATGACGGCAATCATCACCATCTTTTTCATACCCTTCTCCCGTTCACCGACAAACACTCCAAATAATACAGGAGCATTATCCACCATCTCCTTCCCGAAAACAAGCGAAGAATAGGGATGAACGCCGGGCGACGCAACATTTTCACACGAACGATTGACCTTGTGGACGAATTGATTATACTGGATATCACGCTTGTACCATTTTGGAAAGGATTAGAAGAATGACAACAAACGATGCGGTTTTACTGTTGGATGCGATGGATGACGCGAAACGGCGCGAGGCGGTCGCCTTTTTGGCGCAAACCGCGCAATTCCCCCAACCCGGTCCCCTCTTCAATCTCCATTGCCATTCGTTCTTTTCCTACAACGCCGACGGCTGGTCCCCCTCCCGCATCGCCTATGAGTGCCGGATGCGCGGTCTGCAGGCGACCGCGCTCTGCGATTTTGACGTGTTGGACGGCATGAACGAGTTCTTCGCCGCCACCGCCGCGTTCGGCATCCGTTCGGCCGTCCATCTGGAGACCCGTGCCTACCTGAAGGAGTTGTGCGAAGAGGACATCAACTCGCCGGGCGAACACGGGGTCACCTATATCATGGGATGCGGCTTCCTGCGCGATCCCGCGCCGGACACCAGCGCGGCCCAGACTCTCCAGGCGCTCCGGGTGGGGGCGCAGTCACGGAACACGGCGCTGATCAACCGGATCAACGCCGCCCTCCCGCAGATCGCCATCGACGAGGCCCGCGACCTCTTCCCCATGACGCCGCGCGCGACCCCGACCGAACGCCACATCATCCGCGCCTACCGGCTGAAGGGGCTGGAGGTCTTTCCCGATTCCGCCGCCCGCGCGGCCTTCTGGGCGCCGCTTCTGAAGATGACTCCCGAAGCCTTCACCGAACTTGAGGCATCCATTCCCAAGTGCGAAGAGGCGATCCGGGGCGTACTCGTGAAACGCGGCGGCATCGGCTATCAGGCGCCGGACTCGACCACCTTCCCGCCTGTTCCCACCTTCGTGAAATGGGTCGCCAGCTGCGATGCGATCCCCACCACCGCCTGGCTGGACGGCACCAGCGGCGGCGAAGCCTCCGCCGACAACCTGCTCGACCTCATGGGGTCGCTCGGCTGCCAGGCGCTGAACATCATCCCCGACCGGAACATCAAGGACAAGACGCCTGAAAAGACCGCCCTGAAGCAGCGGAAACTCGCGGAGATGGTCCATGCCTGCGAGGCCCGCGACCTCCCGGTGATCATCGGCACGGAGATGAACAAACTAGGGCTTCCGTTCGTCGATGACATCACCGACTCCCGTCTCGCACCCTATGCCGAGACCTTCACGAAGGGCATGCGGATCCTCATCGGGCACACGCTCCTCGGCCGTTTTGCCGACGCCCCCTATTGCGGCGCCCGCGCGAAAGCCGAGTTCAAGGATCTCAAAGCCCGCAACGCCTTTTACGCCTCCGTCGGTCAGTTGCCGGCCCTGACCACCGAAAAGGCCGACTGTCTGACCGCCATGGGCCCCGAGAAGGCATACGCGGCGTTGGCGGATGAGGCGAAAGCCCACGCGTAGTCCGTACCGACTCCCATCAACCCCCAAACAGGCCACCCGCACATGGACAACACAACCCCGATTCCGCCGGTCTCCGTCGCACTCTCATACGCCGCCAGCGTCAATCTGGCGATGCAGCAGAATGCCTTCCCGATCGTCCAGCATCTGACCGTGACCAACACCTCCGATGCGCCGTTGGAAGGTTTGACCTGCGCGTTCAGCTCGGAACCGGGGATCGTCATCCCGAAGACCTTCGCGATCGATCCGTTAAAGCCGGGGGAGTCCTGTGCGCTGGCCCATCCGAAACTCGAACTCGCCTACCCCTTCCTTGCCGCCCTCTCCGAAGCGGTGAAAGGGACGCTCACGCTGACCCTCTCCGCCAACGGCGAAACGCTTCTGACGGAGAGCCATCCCCTGGAAGCCTACGCGGCGGACCAGTGGCTGGGGGTGAACATCTTTCCGGAACTGCTGGCCGCCTTCGTGACACCCAATCTGGAGGTGATCACCCACTTGATGACCGCCGTTTCGGCGGACTTGAAGGAACGGACCGGCGATCCCTCCATCCAGGGATACCAGGCGGACAAGCAGCGGGTTTATGACATCTGCGTCGCCATCTACCACGCGATTTACAGCTGGGGCATCCACTATTCGACGCCCCCGGCCTCATTCGGCGGACTCGGCCAGCGGATTCGGTTTGCGGATGCGATCTGCCAGTACAAACTGGCGACCTGCCTGGACCTGACCCTGCTGTTCGCGTCTCTCATGGAACAGTGCGGGCTGAACCCCGTCATCCTGCTGATGGACCGGCACGCCTACATCGGCTGTCACCTCATCCATCAGAATTTTCAGACCGTTCCGATGGATGACCTCCAAGCGATCCGGAAACGGGTGGACCTGGACGAGTTTCTGGTGGTTGAGACGACCTGCGTGACGAACACACTTTCCTTCGCGGACGCTGAAAAACAGGCGAAAACAGAGAACCTGCATAAGGACCAGGCCTTCATCTGCGCGATCGATATCGCCCGCGCCCGGAGCAGCGGTATCCGTCCGCTTCCGCTTCGAAAAAGCGCCGACGGTATCACCTTCATCACGAAAGAGGAAGCGCCCGCCGAACTGGACGAGGCGGCACCCCGCGAATTGGCAGAGACCATCGATCTCGGGCAAACCGCCGACAAGGCGAAACCGGTCGACCGTGTTGACCGCTGGACGCGCAAACTGCTGGACCTCTCGCTACGGAACCGCCTGCTGAACGTGCGCGACACCAAACAGGTGATTCCGATCATCAGCCCGAATGCCTCCCTGCTGGAAGACAAACTCGCGGCGGACCAGCCCCTCACCCTAAACGCCCTCGCAAACCTGCTCAACGCCAAAGACCTCCAAGAGATCCGCGAAAAGGGGGATGGCCACCTGCCGGACGAGATTGTCCAGCTGATCGGCAAAGAACTGGAACAGAAGCGGTTATGGTCGCCGCTGTCTGACGTCGAACTCAAACGGCGCCTCAAAACCCTCTATCGCCAAGGGAAAATCGACATTGAGGAGGGCGGGGTCAACACCATCTTCCTTTCGGTCGGCCTGCTGGAGTGGAAAGTGACGGAGCGGGATGAGAAATCCTACTTCGCCCCGATCCTGATGATCCCGGTTGAGTTGCGGCAGAAATCGATTTCCGAAGGCATCTCCATCTCCCGAAGGGACGAGGAAACCGTCATCAACGTGACCCTGCTGGAGTTGCTTTCCCACGAGTTCAAACTGACCATTCCCGGGTTGGACCCGTTGCCGACAGACGAATCGGGTGTGGATGTCTCGAAAGTCCTGCTGCTGTTCGGCCAGGCCGTGAAGGACCTGAAGGGCTGGGAGGTGCATGGGGATGTCCGGCTCGGACTCTTCTCGTTCGGCAAGTTCNNTTCATCATGTGGAACGATCTGGTCAATCGGATCGACGCCCTGAAGGAACATCCGCTCGTCAATCATCTTATCACGGGAGGCGGGCTCTTCGATGACGGCATCGAGGTCTTCCCTCCGGAAGAGATCGGGAGCCAGTTGAACCTGAACAACCTCTTCTGCCCGATGAGCGCAGACTCCTC
>DBXN01000127.1:2567-3288 GCA_002309585.1 Verrucomicrobia bacterium UBA1211 | reverse complement strand
ACAAGCGCGTGAAGTACGCGCTGCAGACCATTTACGGCATTGGTCCCGCGATCGCGGAAGAGATCATTGTCAAGGCCAACATCGACCCGAACCTGAAAGCCAGCCAGCTTTCCGACGAAAACATTTCGGCAATCACCAACCTCCTCCAGAACGACTACACGGTGGAAGGCGACCTCCGCCGTGAGATCATGATCAACATCCGCCGTCTCCAGGCCATCGGATGCTATCGCGGCCTCCGTCACAAGAAAGGTCTCCCGACTCGCGGCCAGCGTACGCGCACCAACGCCCGTACCCGCAAAGGCAAACGCGTTACCGTCGGCGCAATCCGTGACAAGACGCAGCGCCGTACCGCCGCATCCGACAAGGCTGCAGCCGCTGCTGCCGCGGCCGACGGCGGAAAAGCCAAGAAGTGATCCGTCTGAGATCAGTTCACGCATCAGAACACGAATCAACAAAAAGGTCATCGATCTATCATGTCTGACGAAATCAAAGAAACCGCCGCTGCTCCTCAGGAAGCCGCCGAAGCCGCTGCTCCGGCCGCCGAGACCGCTGCGGTTGACAACAAGCGCAAGAAAACCGGCCGCTACATCCCCAGCGGAATCGCGTTCGTGCACGCCACGTTCAACAACACCAAAGTTTCCTTCACCGACCTTCACGGCAACGTGATCGCCTGGTCCACCTCCGGCAAGAACGGCTTCAAGGGCTCCCGCAAGAGCACCGC
>DBXN01000127.1:0-2534 GCA_002309585.1 Verrucomicrobia bacterium UBA1211 | reverse complement strand
GACGTCGAAGTCCGCATCAAGGGCCCCGGCGCCGGTCGTGAATCCGCCGTCCGCGGTATCGCTTCCACCGGCATGGAAGTCAACTGCATCAAGGACATCACCCCGGTGCCCCACAACGGATGCAGACCCCCGAAACGCCGCCGTGTCTGACGGTTCCCGAGGTTTCCTGTTTGCGCCGGTCTTCCGGCTCCCCAACATGACCCCGAACCGATAAACCAGTCAAATCCAACTCCGGAGGTTTTTCAATATGGCTTCTGTTTTCACATTCCCGATGCCCCATGGTATCGTCGTGGACGAAGAAACCGCGTCGAACACCTATGCCAAGTTCACCGCCGCTCCCTTCCAGAGCGGATTCGGTCACACCATCGGCAACGCCCTCCGCAGAGTGCTCCTCTCCTCCCTCGAGGGTGCAGCCATCTCCGCGGTCCGTTTCGACGGAACGTCCCACGAGTTCTCCACGCTCCCCCATGTGATTGAAGACGTTACCGAGATCATCCTCAACCTGAAGAAGGTCAAGCTCAATCTGAACTCCGATCAGGTCAAGACGCTCGAGATCCGCAAGAAAAAAGCCGGCCCCGTCACCGCCGGCGACATCATCACGGAAGGCACCGTCGAGATCCTCAATCCCGACCAGGTCATCTGCACCCTCGACAAGGACGTCCCGTTCCGCTGCGAACTCGAAGTCTCCAAGGGGCGCGGCTGGCAGCCCGCCGAACGCAACAAACGTCCCGATCATCCCCTCGGAACCATTCCGATCGACTGCCTCTTCAGCCCGATCACCTACGTCCGTTACCAGGTGAGCGCCACGCGCGTCGGCGAAGAAACCGAAATGGACAGCCTCACGATTGAGATTCACACCGACGGTCGCGTCACTCCGCCCGACGCCCTCGAGAAGGCCGCGAAGATCCTGAAGGATCATCTCCGCCCCTTCCTCGGCAGCCACGCCGCGGAGCCCGACGGGTACAACCCGATCTCCGAAGAGGACATGAAGCGCTTCAAGCTCCTGACCCAGGACGTCGACGTCCTCGAGCTNNCAGAACTGCCTCAACAACGCGGACATCAAGCTCCTTGGCGAACTCTGCCTGAAGACCGAGTCCAAGATGCTCAAGTACCGCAATTTCGGCAAGAAGTCCCTCGACGAAATCAAGGAAAAGCTCGCCACGTTGAACCTCACCCTCGGAATGACTCTCTCCGAAGAACTCGAAACCGCCATCCTCGCCGAGGCCGAACGTGCCAAGGCCGCGAAGAACAAAGCGGAAGGCTAATCTATCATGCGCCATCTCGTACATACTGCTAAACTCAACCGCAACTGCGGTCACCGCAAGGCAATGCTGGTCAACCTGGCCTGCAGCCTCATCGAACACGAATCCATCCAGACCACCACGATCCGCGCCAAGGAACTCCGCCGTTTCGTGGAACGTCTCATCACCATGGCCAAGGCCGGCGGCGAACACAAGCGCCGTCTCGCTTATGCCAAGCTGAAAATCAACACCCCCTCCGAATTCGCCCAGACCAAGAAGCTCGTCCTGAACAAGCTCTTCGACGAACTCGGACCGCGTTTCGCCGATCGTCCCGGCGGATACACCCGTATCATCCACATGCCGGCCCGCAGAGGCGACTCCGCCCCCATGTGCCTCATTCAGCTCCTCAACGAGCCCGTGAAGGCCAAAAAGGCCGCCAAGGCGGAAGAGGCTCCCAAGGCCGAAGAAGCCAAGGCCGAGTGACGATTCCCCCGTGCCGTCGCGCAGCACGGCACTACGGAACTCAAAGCGCCAGCTTTGCCGCGAAATCCGAGAAGGGTTTCGCGGTGTTTTTTTTGTCTTGATACACCCCGTGCCGTCGCGCAGCACGGCACTACGGAACTCAAAGCGCTAGCTTTGCCGCGAGATCTGAAAAGGTCCCGCGGTGTTTTTTTCGATCAAAACATTTGCCCGTGCCCCCGGCGGAGTTATTTGTCGTGTGAAGGGGAGAATGACTTGACAAATCGGGGAAACGGGACTATATTATTTAGTTACTAGTTCCTTTTTCGTTTGCACCCTATACCCCCAAGGAGATGCTATGCTTCCTTTAGGCATGAAACGATTCCTTTGCAATTTCATCCCCGACCGCAAACTCCGCAGGCATGTCCGCAAGCGCCTTGTCTTCGCGCATCATATGAAAGTCCGGAGCCGCAAGTGCAAGATCGGATTCAACTCCTACGTGGGAAGCGGGTTCGAGGCTTCGAACAAGGAAACGACCGTCGGGAAGTATTGTTCCATCGCACGCAACGTGTGGCTGGGGCCCTCGCAGCATCCGGTCGATTTTCTGTCGACCCATCCCATGATCTACCTGGAGATGCCGTACGGCCCGAATCTGCCGCCGGAGTGTCGTGCCAAGTACGAAGAAGAGTGTCTGCCGTGCCATATCGGGAACGACGTCTGGATCGGGCTCAACGCCGTCATCAAGGACGGCGTCACGGTCGGAGACGGCGCGATCGTCGCCACGGGCGCGGTCGTGACGAAGGACGTCCCGCCGTACGCGATCGTGGGCGGCGT
>DBXN01000172.1:905-5153 GCA_002309585.1 Verrucomicrobia bacterium UBA1211 | reverse complement strand
GCGCTCATGATGGAACTTGGCGCGGAAGGCGTGTTCGTCGGGTCGGGCATCTTCAAGAGCGGCGATCCGGCTAAACGCGCGGCCGCGATCGTGCAGGCCGTTACGAACTGGCGGGACGCCAAACTGCTGGCGACGCTCTCCATGAATCTCGGCCCGGCGATGGTTGGCATCAACGCTGAGGAGATCGAGACGATCATGGAGGAACGCGGGAAATGATCGTTAGGCAGGAATGCTTTAAATCTCGGTTGGAAGTGCGGTGGGGGTCCTAATGAAAGTCGGGGTATTGGCGGTACAGGGGGCGTTTGCCGAGATGGAGGCCTACTGGCGGGCGAGGGGGGCGGACGTTTTTGAAATCCGGCAGCGAGCCGACCTCGAACGCGGGATGGAGCTGTTGGCGCTTCCCGGCGGCGAATCGACCGTGCAGGGCAAGCTTTTGAGGGACCTTGGCCTCTTCGTGCCGCTCAAGGAACGGATCGACGGCGGCCTGCCGGTCTTCGCCACCTGCGCGGGCCTGATTCTCCTGGCGGAGAGGATCGAGAACGATCCGACGGTCTGGTTCGGTTCGCTGCCGGTCACCGTTCAGCGCAACGCCTACGGACGGCAGCTCGGCAGTTTCGTGACGCGCGGCGTTTTCGACGGTCAGCCCGATGTCCCCATGACCTTCATCCGTGCCCCGGCCATCACCGCCGTCTCGCCCGATGTCGAAGTCCTCTCGACCCATCTCGGCCGCCCCACCGCCATCCGCTGGCGCGCCATCACCGCCTTCACCTGGCATCCGGAGTTGACGGACACATGAGCGGGTCTGAAAAGGCGGGACGGAGACCGGGAGAGTGCGGATATCCCTTCGGAAGGAGGCGGGCGTGAAAATCGCGGTTGGCCTTTCGGGCGGTGTCGATTCTGCCGTGGCCGCCCTGCTGTTGAAGCGGGACGGTCATGAGGTGGTCGGCGTAACGATGAAACTGTGGCGCGAGGGCCGTTATCGGGGAGGCCCTCGCGACGCCTGTTTCGGTCCCGGTGAGGTGGCGGATATCGCGGTTGCCGAGAAGCTCGCCGAACGGCTCGGCATTGGCTATCGAGTCTTCGACTGTTCGGAGGCGTATGAGACTTGGGTCGTTGAACGGTTTCGGAGGGAACGGGCGGCGGGGCACACACCGAATCCCTGTGTGGTCTGTAACCGGCATCTGAAGTTCGGTTTGCTGCCGGAACTGGCCGCGCGGGCGGTGGATGCCGACTGGTTCGCCACAGGACATTACGCGCGGATCGTGAACCGCGACGGTCGGTTGGCGGTCGCCCGCGCGGCCGACCGGAGAAAAGACCAGAGCTATTTTCTCTGGGACCTCTCGCAGGAACAGCTCGCCCGTGTACTTTTCCCGTTGGGGACATTCACAAAAACGGAGGTTCGCGCGATCGCCCGCGAGGCGGGTCTGCCGATGGCGGACAAGCCCGACTCGCAGGATTTCTATTCGGGTGACGAGCAGGAACTGTTGAGCCTTCCGGAACGGGAGGGCAGGATCGTCTCCCTGTCGGGCGAAACGCTTGGACGGCACTCGGGATACTGGCGGTATACCGTCGGGCAGCGGCGGGGCTTGGGTGTCGGCGGCGGGGAACCGTTCTATGTGGTCCGGGTGGATGCCTGCCGGAATGAGGTGGTTGTCGGACGGCGGGACGAGGCGGTTCGGACCACTTTTCCCGTGCGGTCGGTCCGGTGGATGGCGACGGAGCCGACGACGGGACCGATTGAAGGCCGGGTGAAGATCCGGTCAACGGGCGAGGCGGTCACACGGGCCGTATGGGGGAAGGGCGTCTGCCGTGTGCCGGATGGCATATTCGGGGTCGCGCCAGGCCAGTCCGCCGTCCTGTATGATGCGGAAACAGATGTGATTCTGTGCGGCGGTGTAATCGATGATGACGGGAAAGATGAAGGTGACGATGACGATCAAATATCAGGGTGAAGAGGTGGAGACGGATGCCGCGACGGTTCTGGCATTTGTCGAGTCGCGGTTTGACCGTTGGTCGGATGTGGTGGTCGAATACAACGGCCGGGTGTTGGCAGATCGGGCGGGATTGGATATCCCGCTTGAGGCGGGAGCGGAGCTGAATCTGTTCCGCATCGTTTCGGGAGGATAGCATAACGTGGGAGCGAATACCTGCCTGACTGTTCGGGAACGCGCGATTCTGGACCGCGCGTGTGTCGGGATCGCCGGAGCGGGAGGTCTCGGCTCGAATTGCGCGATGCACCTGGTTCGGGCCGGTCTCACACGGCTGGTCATCGCCGATTTCGATATTGTGAACGAGTCGAATCTTAACCGGCAGTTTTACTTCCGGGACCAGCTCGGACAAAAGAAAGTGACGGCGTTGGCCGAAAACCTGCGGCGGATCGAACCCCGGTTGGAATTGGAACTCCGGGATATCCGGCTGACACGCGACAACTCCGCAGACTGTTTTGCAGACTGTTCGGTTATCGTGGAGGCGTTTGACGGGGCGGCGGCGAAGGCGATGCTGCTGGCCGCGTTGATACCGACCGGCAAGCCGATCGTCTCTGCCAGTGGCCTGGCGGGATGGGGTCGGTCGAACGAGATCCGGATACGGCGGGTCGGAGAGAATCTTGTGCTGGTCGGCGACTGCGCAAGCGGCGTGCGAGCGGGATGCGCCCCGGTCAGCCCGCGTGTCGGGATCGCCGCCGCGATGGAGGCGAACGCGGTGATGGCGTTGCTGCTGGGAGAGCCGCTGTGACGGCGGGACTTCAGAGGAAACCGGGGATGGCGTTATTGATGCATGGTAAAAGGAGTGACAGATGAGACCGTTGGTCATTGGCGGGCGGCGGTTCACAAACCGCTTTTTCTTGGGTACCGGCAAATTCGCGAGTCGGGAACAGACACGCGCCGCGTTGGCGGCAAGTGAGACGGAACTGGTTACCGTCGCGCTGACGCGCGTTCATGAGGATGATGCCGGGCGGGATGACATTCTCGCCGCGATCGACCGTTCGGCGATTGAGGTGATGCTCAACACCTCCGGCGCGCGCACGGCGGACGAGGCGGTCCGCATCGCGAGAATCGGCAAGGCGGCCGGATTCAACTGGATCAAAATCGAAATCCATCCCGATGCCCGGTATCTGTTGCCGGATCCCGTCGAGACACTGGCTGCCGTGCGGGAATGCGCGAAACTCGGCATGGTGGTGTTGCCTTACATCAACGCCGATCCCGTATTGGCGCGGCGGTGCGAGGAGGCGGGAGCGGCGGCTGTCATGCCGCTCGGTTCACCGATCGGGTCGAACCGCGGGATCCGCACACGCGACATGATTGAGATCATCGTCGAGCAGAGCGGTGTGCCTGTTGTCGTGGATGCCGGGATCGGACTTCCCAGCCATGCGGCGGAGGCGATAGAATTGGGCGCCGATGCGGTTCTCGCCAATACGGCGGTCGCGGCCGCCGGTGATCCGGTGAAGATGGCCGAGGCGTTCAAGCTGGCCGTTCACGCGGCTGAATTGGGCATCGCCGCGCAACCGCCGATGGCTCAGTCAACGGCGAACGCGACAAGCCCGATGGATATCTTCAGGTAAGGCCGTTTCATGTTCCCGTTTCTCAAATACACCGATGACGAAGTTGACGGCATGATTTCCTGCGCCACGCCGGAAATGGTTGCGTGTTCGCTTGCGAAAGAGCGTCACGGCTGGTTCGACCTGCTGAATCTCATCAGCCCGGCGGCGTATCCGTTTATGGACACGATGCGCGAAACGGCGCGGACCGCGCGGCGGCGGTACTACGGCAAGACGGTGAGCGTGTATGCGCCGCTTTACATTGGCAATACCTGCGTCAACTCCTGCCGGTATTGCGACTTCCGCGTTCAGCATACGGGTACGGTGCGTCGCAACCTCACGCTGGATGAGATCCGTATCGAAGCGAAAGCGGTCCGGCAAACGGGCATCGATTCGCTGCTGGTTGTGGCGGGTGAGGATCCTCGTGTGAACACGGTGGAACATCTTTGCGGGGTCGGCCGTCTGCTCAAGCCGCTTTTTTCGAATCTCTCGCTTGAGGTGGCACCCCAGACGGAAGAAGGGTATCGTGCGCTGTTTGCGGCGGGATATGAGGGGTTGACCTGTTTTCAGGAAACGTATGACCGGGACCTTTACCGCGAGATGCACCCAGCGGGACCGAAGAGCCGTTACGATTTCCGTCTGGAAACGCAAGTCCGTGCGGGACGTGCGGGTTTCCGTCTGCTTGGCTGCGCGTTTCTGCTGGGGTTGGGACC
>DBXN01000172.1:0-758 GCA_002309585.1 Verrucomicrobia bacterium UBA1211 | reverse complement strand
ATGACCGTCTCGACCCGCGAACCGCCTGCGTTCCGCGACCGCATCGTGCAAACCGCCGCCGACAACATGAGCGCGGGTTCCCGTGTTACGCCTGGCGGCTATGCCGTGCTGGCGGGAGATCGCAAACGGGATGTCGCGCAGTTTACGCTTTCCGACAGCCGCACACCGGATGAGGTTTATGCCGCCATCCGTGCCAACGGACAGGAGGTCGTGTTTAAAAACTGGGACAACAGGATATAACCTCAATCCGTCAGTGGATTCGGGTACATCCGCGTGGGCAAGGCGGCGCTTACCGGAAAAGCCGGAAAGGCCGGATTTTCCGAATAAGGGGATGTGCCATGAGCGCCATGATCCTTTGCGGTTGGCGAGAAGGTAAGTCGGCCATTTAAAGATTTGTGCGGTCGGGTCTCGCATACGCGCCGGGTTTTGCTATAATTCCCCGCCGTGAAAAACCATTCGAGCGTGGACGGGCGGTGAACTTTGGCTAAAAACGAGATCGATATGTTGCATGGGCGGCTTTGGGACAGAATCCCGCAGTTCGCCTTCCCGCTTGCGGTGACGGGGCTGTTGCAGCAGCTCTTCAATGCGACCGATCTCGCGGTGGTGGGCCGGTTCGCGGGGGAGCACGGGAAGGCGGCGATGGCGGCGATCGGCGCGAACGGTCCGGTCATCGGGTTGCTCATCAGCGCGGTGCTGGGGATCTCGCTCGGGACGAATGTCCTGACGGCCAACGCGAAGGGGCGCGGCGACGAGACGCT
>DBXN01000113.1:4635-10769 GCA_002309585.1 Verrucomicrobia bacterium UBA1211 | reverse complement strand
CAGAGCCTGTCCACCTCCGCCTCCGAAAGCGTGTCAGCCGCGCAGAAACGCGGCACCGCCGCCACCAAACAAATCAACGACACAACCGTTACGGCGAGATTCTTCATCACGACACCTCATTCATCATTCTTCTTATGAAGTCTCTCCTCTGGCGTTAGTGCAAAAGCAGTATGAATCCGGGGTTGATGATGCGGATGGTCTTGCCGTCCTGCGAAAGGCGGACGGTCCATCCCTTCAGTCCAAAGCCCGGCGCGCCGGTGAAGGTACCGGTCGTGGCGGTGGCGACGGTGAATGCGCCAGTGGGGACATCGAACAGCTCTACGGTGGTGTCCGAGAGATCGAGGGTTCCGGATCCGGTCATGGTGATCGCCGGGTTCTCCGTTGACATCTTCAGAGTACAGCCGACGAAGGCAAGGTCATAACCGGCGTTGTCCAGCGTGAGGCCGCCCGCCCCGAAGACCATGTTCGTGATGTCGCCGATAAAGGCCGGATTGTCCTCCAGCGCCTTCAGTTTGCCACCGTCGAAGGTGACTGTCGCCAAGCCGGTCAGGTTCGTGATGGAGGTCGTCACCAGCTGACCGCCGTCGCGGATGCGCAACGTCCCCTCGGAGGAGAATCCGACGACGACCCCTTTGGCTGCCGTGGCGACGCCGCCCGCGATGTCGAAGAGGCCTCGGCTCCCGTCCCCCTGGCTCACAAAGACGGCCTGTTTGGTCACCGACAATTCCCCGCCGGTCAGGAGATAGGTTCCGTCCGCGCCTAAATATCCGATCGTCAAGAAGGAGTTCGCCGCCACAAATCCATCCTCCTGCACGAAGGTTCCGACACTGGATGTTCCCATTCCCGGCACCAAACTGCCGTTGACGGTGACCGTGCCGCCGCGCATCGTGAAGCATCCCGTGCCGCTCTCGCGGCCCGGCACCAGAAGGCTGTTCACCAACAACGTCCCGCCGTTCATCACGTAGGTGCCGGTGTTGCCGGCGTAGCAACCGACGTTTAAGTCATTTTCGATCTCGACGATGCCGCCGTCTTGGGTGACGGATGCGGTTGAGCCGCCGCCATGCCCAACGGTGATCCAACCCAACGTCTTGAGCCTCCCGTTCTCCGCCACGAGGAGATCGCCGTTCGATCCACCGGTTTGGCCGGTTTTCGTGCCGAGGTGAATGTGGCCGAAGGTGGCGCTTCCATCCCCGGCGAGGACGTAGGAGCCGGAAAAGCCGTTGTCCCCGATCAGGGTGGCCGTGTTCGATGAGGTGGCCGCCGACACCGTCCCGTTTGTCTGGATATATTCCGCGTCCTGGGCGACCCCGATGCGGATCCCGCTGTTTTGCGGTGTCGTATAATCGCCCTCGGTCACGAGTCTCAGGCACAAGGTGTCGGTATAGACCGTCACGTGCTCCGTATCGACGAGGTCGTTCTCCGTTGCCCCGTTCCCGCGCCAGAGCGCGGGACGGACCCCGGCGACCGAGTTGGTGACCGCCGCGATGCCGTTTTCCGCCGCCACCAGATGTGAAACCTTGAGATCATGGCCGTTGAGGTCCAGCAAGGCCCCGTCGGAAAGGATGACCTTAGGGATTTGGCTCCAGTCGCAGTCGGCGGCGAGGGTGGCCGCGCCGCTCGTTCCGACGAGGATCCCGGCCCAGTTCCACGCCGCGTCCGGCGGCAGGGTGAAGGCGGTGACGCCATCGATATAGATTGTCGTCGTGGGGCCGGGAAGGGCATCCGCGACCACCCCGCCGGCGGCGTTCCGGCAGATCCAGTTCGCCGGATCGGAGAGATCGTTTGAGCCGGTGGCGTTGGTCCAGGTCGCGGTGACCGGCGCGCCCGCCGATGACGACACCTCGATCGTCTTTCCCCCGTCCACGGTTTTGGCGATGTAGTTGACGGTGTCGGAGAGTTCCACACGTTCCAGCACATCCGAAACGCCCTCCGGAAGGATGAAGCCGCCCGTCGCGATACGCATCGTGTCGTTTCTGAGATCGGTAAGGTCGAGGCTGATCCACGCGTCGGCGCCCAGGGTCAAGGTGCCCGCGAAGGTTTGCGAGCACGAGAACCGCAGGGTGGTGTCTTCCGCCACCTCCATGTTCCCCGCCAGCTCCACCTCGCAGTCCAGCCGGAGGGTGCCGCCGCCCGTGACGGCCATTCCGCCTTCGCCCTTCCAGGGGATCGTGCAGCCCACATTGTGCCCGTCGGTATCGATCAGCAAGCCGCCATTGCCGATGGTGTAGCTCTTCGCGTATGTGTCGTTTGATTCGTCCGCCGCCAGGAATAACGCCTCGGCGCTGTCATCCCGCTTGGCGCGAATCGTCGCGCCGTCGGCCGTCACCGACTGCATGCAAGAGGGAAGGCACCGGAATTGTCCCACCTCCAGAATGCCGCCGGTGAGGTATACCTCGCCCCGTCCGGCCCCGGAATTGGTCGCGCCCACATAGAATCGCTCGATGTCGGCCACGCCGCCCGAAAGTTCGAATATGCCCTTGCCCGTCCCGGCGGACAAGCCGTTGTGAGCTGTCGCCATCGAAAGTTCGCGGTCGAGTTTGAACAACCCGCCGCTCACGCGGACGATGCCGGTCATGAACGGCCGGTTGTTCGCCGCGACCCTCAGGTAACCGCCGTTGGGGCCGGTGGCATGGAAGGTGCCGTCCCGCACCTCAAGGATCGAGATGCCGTGATGATCGACGCCGACGAAGTTCGCGACGTTGCTGGAGTTGCCTGCGGTGAGCATCGTGCCGCCCGCGATGACCAGTTTCGTGAGAATCGAGTAGTCTTCCCCGTCCCCCGCCCACGAAATGGCGATCCGGCTGTTGGCGTTGGCCGTGAGGTCCGCCGTGAAACCGTCGGCGAGGGTAATGGTGGATCCCCGGAACGTGAGTTCGGTCTGCCCGCTCGGCCGCCACACCCCGTTGGTCAGGACGATCTCCTGCCCTTCGAAACGCCGCGTCCCGGCGTTGAGTGTCCCCGTGTAGGTGTTGCCGCCGAAATCGAGGATACCTTCCTTTGGTATGATGGAGCCCGGCATCGCGGCATGGGCGAGCACGAGGGTCCCTTCGCCCTCCTTGATCGGGGCGGTGGCGTTCAGTCCGCCGGAAAGTTCAAGCCGTCCCCCGGCGGCGACGTAGATCGAACTGTTTGCGGTGGAGAGGGTGACGGGGGCGGCGACACGCTGGGGCACCGGACTGACATCCGCGATCTCTTGCGAGAACGTGAGGCCGTCGCCGTTCACGGTGACGGTGCCGGCGGACTCGGTAAAGAGGAGGCGCGTGTAGTCAGCGGACGCGGGGGTGTCGTCGCCGCCAGCCACGTCGGCGTATCTCAAGAGCGCCGGATCGCCCTCCGCCGAGAGGTAGAGGGTGTTGCCCTCACGCACGAGGAACGAGGGGTCGCCGCCCCGGACCGAAATCTGCGCGAGAGAGCCGTAAAATGACCTGGTCCATGAGAGGACCGGGAACTTGTCTACCGTGTTGGGTTGGAAGACATAGAGGGTGACCGGCCCGGCGATTTCGAGGTCGAGAAGGGTGATCGCGGGGGTGTCGGGATTGGAAGCCCCGAATGAAAGCGTGACATCGTCAAGGATCAGCCCGTAGGAGAGGCTGGACTCCGTGATCCCCACCGTGCCGCCGCCGGTGAGACGTAACCTGCCGATGCCGGTGAGGGGCGGGAGGGAGATGTTGAACCCGGCGGTGTCGAAGGTCGCGGGGGCCCCGGTGACCGACATCGTGCGCGTCTTGTCGTTTATGGCGGTGTAATCGGAGATATTGAAGAGCGGTTCGCCCCCGGCTACCAGCGTGCCGTTGCCCCATGTGAAGGTCTGACCGTTGTAAGGGAGGAACAGGAGTTCGTTCACGGTCAGCCGGCCGCCATCGAGATTCACCGTGGAGGAACCGGTGCTGGCGGTTGTGGCGCCCAAGACCAGCTGGTTCACGCGCGCCTCGCCACCCCTAAGCGTGAGGGTCCCGGAGCTGGTTGTCGCCTGAAGGCTGTTCCAGTACACGCCGCTGCGGATCCGCCCGTCGACCCGGAGGCTGCCGGTGTTGAGGGTAAGCGAGGAGGACACCCCGTTATTGTTGATGCCGATGCCGAGGTCGCCAGCGCCCCCGCCCGCCTTCGTACACCAAAACGATCCGCCGTTGATGTTCAGGTTGGCGGGAGAGCCGCGGTCCACGCCGATGTAATTACAGGAGTGCGAATCATTGCCGCCGGTCTGGATGTCCGCGCCCTCGTTGAGGTTCACGGTTCCCTGATAGATGATGAACCGGTGGTCCCCGTCCTGGGCGGTGGGCGAGTTGATCTGGGTTTCCGGGCCGAGATTGGCCGTACCGTTCGCCCAATCATACACGTATGCGTCGATAGACAGACCGTTTCCCGCGGCAAGGGATACCGTCAAAAGAATCATACCCGCTCGTTTCATGTCTCCTCCTTATCCAGTATTTAGGATACAGTAGTATCGTACATTTCTTTTCTCTGCTCATCAAGTGCCAATTTCACTTTTTTGCGGTGGTTTGAGAGGTTTTAATTTACCCTGGATTCCCCGCTTGGGGTCTCACGCAGAGCCGCCGAGAGACAGAGAACGCCGAGAATTGACTTGTGGGTCAGTCCGTCTGCGCATCAAGCCAGGCATTCATCCTCGTGCGGAACGGATCCGGCAACTCCTTTCCGCCGTTCCGGAAGGAGGCGGCAAACGCCTTCAGGGCTGCATCGCGCTCGGCAAGCAGCTTCTTCGCGTCGGCGGGATGCGCCGCGATCGCATCGCGCGTTTTCCAGATAATTTGCCATGACGTGGGGAGATTGGCGGCGGCTTTCGGCCAGCCGCGACCGGCAATGGCGAGTCTGTAGTCCTCCGTAAGGGCGGCAATGCGGGTGTGTTCGCCCTTTTGGCCAGAAAGTTCATCGGCCAGAGGGCTGCCCCCCCTATCATAAACAAGCTCCACCACCGTCTCGTGTGTCCCGTCCTGCGGCGGCGTCTTCACGACCACGGCAAGATCTTCCGCATCGTAGGTCCATTCGCACGGCTTCCCGTTCACGGCTGCCGACTTGGGCGGCGCGGCAAGCGGGAACGTGAGCGTGTAAGCCCCCTTACGAGGAGCGATCGTCACGCGGTTTCCGTCGCGCCGGATCGCCGTGCGGCGAAAGTTGGTCGCGTAGTCTGCATTGTCGCCGCCATCCTCATAAATGGTTGTGTGGCTAGGTGGTTGGGTTGTTGGGCGGTTGGGCGCGCAGAAGAGCACGAGATCGTCGGTGCCGGGATTGCCGAGGCGCTTGACGGAATCGGGATACATCGGAATCACCGCGCCCGCCTTCACGAACCACGGCGTCTCCTCCACCGTGTAGCCGCGTTTCAGCTTGCACCCGCCTTCCACGAGCTCGCCGCGCGAGACGTCATACCACGTGCCCCTCGGCAGCCACACCTCGACCTCCGCTTCCTTCGACACGGGGTCAACCGGCTTCGTCACGGGCGCCACGAGGATGTCGTCGCCAAACATGTACTGGTTGATCGCCCTGTATGCGGCGTCCTCCTCCGGCCAGTCATAGTACATCGGACGGCACAGGCACACGCCCGTGTCGTACGCCTGCCGCGCGGCGGTGTAGATGTAGGGCGCGAGACGGTAGCGCAGGCGATACGCCTCGCGGAGGATGAAGAAGTGGTCGGCGTACTTCCACGGACGGCGCTCCGCCAGGGAATCCTTGGACGGATGGGTACGGAAGATGGGCGTGAACACGCCACACTGCATCCAGCGCGTGAGCAGCTCGCCGTTTTCATCCCTGCCGAACTGAGGGCGGTTGTGTCCCCCAAGATCATGCCCCCAGTAGCCGTAACCCACGTTCGAGGCCGTGGCAGTGAACCACGGAATCGCCTCGAGCATCCGCCACGAGCTCTCGCCATCGCCGGAGAAACCGATCTGGTAACGGTGCGAGCCGAGTCCGCCCCAGCGGTGGTAGATGATGGGACGTTTCGAGCCGCTCCGCCGGCTCGCGTCATGCGTGGCGAAGAGGTGGTTGAGCCAGAATGTATTACTCAATGTGGGCTTGCCCTTCGCCATCAGCCACTGCTGCCAGTCGAGCCAGAAGAAGTCGGCGCCCAGCGCCTCAAGGGGCTCCACGATGTCCTTGAAATAGACCTCCGCCCAACGCTCCTC
>DBXN01000113.1:583-4623 GCA_002309585.1 Verrucomicrobia bacterium UBA1211 | reverse complement strand
CCCTTGCCCTTCCAGCCGTAGTCCTTCGCGAAGCGGGGAAAGACCTCCTCGCACTCCGGGATGCCGCACGCGGGGTGCATGTTGAGCGGGGCGTGCAGCCCCTCGTCGTGCAGGAAGCGGAACATCTTCGCCGGATCGGGGAAATAGCGTTTGTTCCACGTGTAGCCGCCCCAGCCCCACATCTGGCCGCCTTTCGGTTGCATGATGTCGGGACGCTCTGCGATACCCCAGTTCTCGTGCCAGTACATCTCAATGACGCAGACGTCCACCGGGATGCCGACGGAGTTCATCTCGCGCACCACTTGGCGGTAGTCGGACTCGGTGTCGTTCCAGAAACGGCTCCACCAGTAGCCGAACGCCCATCTCGGCGGCAACGGGATGCGCCCCGCTACCTTCACGTAGTCGCCAAGACATCCCTTGTAGTCGTGCCCGTAGGCGAACACCGTCACATCGCGGTACGCGTCTTTCTCACACCTCGGACGCTCCTCCACCCACTCCTTCCAGTAGTCACCGCCCTTGACGAAGACGGGTTTCTTCGTATCGTCCACCACAGCCACGCCGCGCCGCGACAAGATGCCCTTCTCCATGCGCGGCAGAAGGTCTTTGATGCTTATCCGCCCGTCGATGGTGCGCATCGTGCCGAGCAGGTTCTCCTTGTCCTCCTCAAGCGCGGCTACGCCATTCACTGTCAAGTTCTCGGCGGCGAACGGACCGCCCTTCCACTCCACGCGCATCCTGTCCGTCTCGATCACCGCACCTTCGCCCATACGCGTGAGCGTGTGCTTGACCGGCGGCATCACGCGATTGATAAAGGTGAGGCTCGGGCGATCTTCGAACGAGCCATCCGCGCTCCATTCGCAGCGGATCATGCGGTCGGCGAGAAGCGTGAACCGCGCCTTGCCGACGATTTCCGTGTTGCCGACCGTCACCGCACACGAAGCGGCGCAAACGGCCTCGGTGCCTTCCAGCACCGCGCCCGCCTTGCCGGAAAACGCAAGCGTACCCGTTCCGGCATTTGCAAACACCCGGTGCGAGGCCGTATCCCACAGCACACCTTCCCCGCCCCTCCGCGCAGGGATAAGATTCACGAGCGCATTTCCGTTCACATCGTCGAGGCGCGCGGAATACCACTTCGCATGGCAGTAGCGCTGCGAAAGGCCGCGATTGCAGTCATCGCTCCACGAGCAGCCGAGAAGGATCGTCCCCGCGTCCGTATGAGCGCCGACCGCCCCTTCGGCCAGTCCACTCATCACGGTCTTGCCGTCAAGCGTGGCCGTGTGATTCGAAAGCGCGATGGTGTGCGGCACATTGAGGTCGCCGAGTGTGAACATGAGGTCAGACGTCTCGCCGTCCGCCTTCAGCGACTCGCCCCGATACCGCATGTAGAACTCGCCGTCTGTCCCGCGCGCCTTGCGTCCGATGGTGAAATCGTCGGTCGGCAGGCTGCCGATCAGCGACGCCCAGGCGTTGCCGTCCGCCATCTGATAGTCGTTGGGCGAATACTGGAATTTGATTGCGAGACCGTATGCCGAGGTGGACTTGACGCCCGTGTCGATGTACTGGTCCTTCCCCAGATACACGTATCCGCCCTCTTCGAGAAGCCGCACCTTACCCGTCGCCAGGACGCGAAACACCTGTCCGATTGTAATGCCGCCGCGCCCGAATCTGTACTCCGTGGTCTTCTCCGTGTTGGCCGCACCGCGCCGGACGCGGTTCGCCTCCGGCCAGGCCGCAGGATCCAAGCCCCTGTCCTCGGTGTCCCACACCAGATGCAGCGTGGAAGTCTCGTCCAGCGTTCCCGCCGGAACCGTGGCCACCACATCGTCTCCGTCAAGGCACACGATAATCGGCATTGCCGCATGGGCCTGCGCCATGACCGATGCCACAATCACGGCAGGAATGCTGGTACGCATCTAAAACCTCCTTCTTCTTCAGACTACGCTATGAAGATGACGAATCACGGCGCCTGATGGCAACGGGAACAGACGTGAAATCCCGCCACCCGTGGACGGCCCAACGGGTGACGGGATGGCATAACGGGAAAAGCCGTTCCTACAGTTTCTTGTACCGCACGCTCCGGTACTCGACCTTCATCGGCGGCCCCTGATGGAGCTGGATCGCGATATAGCCCGTTTCCGGAAGCATCTCCAGCCGCGCATCCTCGACATGCGCCGTCTTAGTGCCGTTCAACCAGATCGTGATCTTACGGTCCACGCAGAGAATCCGATAGGTATTCCAATCCCCTTTCTTATAGAGTTTGCCGAGTTCGGCGCCGTCGGCGAAGCGGTTCACCGTCTTCTTCCCATCCGCCGCGAGGATCACGTCCGCCCCACGCTCGCCCACCAGATGCTGACGCGGATGGTAGATGAATCCGGGATAGTTCCCCGCACCGTCCATATCGGCCTGGTAACCGTTGTCGCCGATGGTCTGGCCGTTGCAGCGGATCTGGATGCCGGAGTTGGCCTTCTCGCTCAGACGGAACTCCGCGATCAATTCGAAGTTCTTCACCTCCTCCTTCTTCCAAATCAGGTGGTGGTTCGGGCGGCAAGGATGCTCCTCGGTAGTCTCCCCCGTCAGAATCCCGTTCTGGACCGTGAAGAAGACATCCTGCTGTTCCCAGCCGTCCAGATCCTTCCCGTTGAAGATCGGGACGAAACCGTCGTTCTTCGCAAGTTCCGCCTGGGCCGACAGCTGGCCCTGCGCCGCCAGAGCGGCTTTCCGGTCCTCATCCCGGACCGCCCATGTCGCGGCCTCGCCGTAGAGGGCCGCCTTCTTCTCCGCCGGCATCAGGAACGCCTCGTCCAACAGCCGCAGATACCCGCGTAACGCCAGAACGCGCAACCGGTCGGACGGGGCCTGCCGCGCATACTTCGCCAGTTCCGGCAAGGCGTCCTGCGACTTCCACCCGGCCAACGCGCGGATCGCGTCCTCACGCAACGCCGGGTCGGCATCGGCCTGCGCCGCGACCGCCTTGAGGGTGTTGAACGCATAAGCGGTATCCATATTCGCGATCACGCGCAACAACGCCCGGCGGTTCGCCCCGCTGGAGGCGTCAAACGCCTTGGCGAGCCGTTCCTCCAACGCCTTGGGCAGGAGCTGCCCGGAGAGCCATGCCGACGAACCTTCCCGGGCCTGAACCGTGCGTTCCGTCCCGTCAACGGTGTATCGGATACGGATCTGCTTGACCTTGCCCGGCGCGGGATCCATCCCCGCCAGCGAGTTGTTGCCCGTCACCGCACGCTCCCCCTTCGCGACCAACGCCTTCAGCTCGGGCGTGACATCCTTCAACTGCCCGGTCTCGAAAAGTCCGTACTGCGCCTGGAGAATCGCGATACTCCCTGCCGCCGAAACCATCTCACGCAAGAAAAGCATGCTGAGCGCCCGCGACAGTTCCGCACTCTCCGGATGTTTCGCCAACAGTCCCAGCAGCAGATCAAGATCCTTCGTCCCGGCAAGCTCGCCCAGCGCCTTCAGCACCGACGCGCGTACCTGCTCGTCAGGATCATCCGCCAGCGCGACAATCTCCGCCAGCGACCCGCGCATCCGCCGGAGACCGACCAGTTCGGCGCCCAGCCGCCGCTCGGCGTTGCCGGGCCGTTTCAGCAATCCCAACGCCACCGCATCCCCCTCCGCCCCGGGGAAACCGGTCAGCACACCCTTCGCCCGCGCCGCCTGAGGTCCGTTGTCGAGCGCGAGCCGGACGAAAACCGGCAGAACCTTGGCGTTCCGGTTACGCGCCAACGCATACGCCGCCGCAAAACGGGTTTCGGCATCGACTCCGTCACCGCCATCCGCCAGCTTCAGCAGCGTCTCCGCAAGCGGCAGCTGAGGNNNGCCACCGCCGTGATCAGCTGCGCACGCGCCGCCGGCACCGTCTGCAGAGCATCGGCGACCGCCTTCGTCAGTTGTTCGCTGACCGGCAGTTCCGCCACCAACCGGAGCGCGAGGCCGACCGTGTCAGGATCGTTACTGCGGATTGTCTCCAGCCACCGGGCCGCCGCCTCATCGGCGGAAGACGCCAAAATCAAACCGCGAAGGGC
>DBXN01000113.1:220-503 GCA_002309585.1 Verrucomicrobia bacterium UBA1211 | reverse complement strand
CGGGAACGGTCGGCGCGGCTTTCCTTAACGCCGCCAACGCCTCGGCGTTCCGGATCTTGGCGAGCGCACCGGCCGCCGCACGGGTAATCGCCGGATCCGTCCCGGTGAGAACAGGCACCAGCATCGGCACCGCCGCCGTAGCCTTGCGGTTGCCGAGCGACTGCATCACGCCCGCCAGCCGAAGCCCCTTCACCTGACCCGCCGCCGCGAGCAACGCCACCTCGACCTGCGCGTCGGGAATGTTCTCCAGCCCATACCGCGCCGCATGGAAGAGCGGCATCGG
>DBXN01000113.1:0-160 GCA_002309585.1 Verrucomicrobia bacterium UBA1211 | reverse complement strand
GCACGCCGCCACCTTGTCATCCTGCGGCGCATCGGACCGCAACACCGCCAAGAGGCCTGCCTCATCCGTGTCGAACACGGGATTCTTCAATTCGCCATACGCCGCCAGTCCCATCAGACCGAAAACGGCCGTCCACATCATGATGCGTTTCATCGTCTCA
>DBXN01000118.1:3191-3328 GCA_002309585.1 Verrucomicrobia bacterium UBA1211 | reverse complement strand
CCGAAATGGTCGAGGAAGGTTGAGGTGGTGCCGTAGAGGAAGGGCCGGCCGGGCAGATCGCTCCGGCCGACGATCCGCACCAGATGCAACTCCATCAACGCCTTGATGATGTGGTCCACCGTCACGCCGCGGATCGC
>DBXN01000118.1:2972-3149 GCA_002309585.1 Verrucomicrobia bacterium UBA1211 | reverse complement strand
CCCCAGCGTCTCCAACGCGGGACGGGAGAGGCGGTTGGGACGGTCCTGCTTCAGGAGATTGCGGAGCCAGCGTCCGCAGCACGGCTGCGTCTGGAACCGATACCCGCCGTTGACCTCCACCAGCTCATATCCGAACTCCAGGCGGGAAAGCTCCTTCGCCATCTCCTGAATGGATTC
>DBXN01000118.1:2790-2912 GCA_002309585.1 Verrucomicrobia bacterium UBA1211 | reverse complement strand
TGGACAGTCGGGTCGTCCGAATCGGCGGCAACCGCCTTCAGGCAACTCCGGATCTCCTCGATCGTCAAGGGATTCTTCGCGCCGAACAGCAGCCCTCCGATCACCTGCTGAAGGCTCTTGGG
>DBXN01000118.1:0-2762 GCA_002309585.1 Verrucomicrobia bacterium UBA1211 | reverse complement strand
CAGTTTAATCTCGTCAGCCGGCATAGCTATCCACCCCCTCGAACGTCAACGGTTGCGCCGGTCCGAATGCGGGATCCGGCGGCAAAATCAGAATCTCATGGAACGGCGCGTTCTGTTGGAGCTGGACCTGGTGCATCCGCAGCAACTCCAGCAACGCCAGGAAGGTCACGATCACCTCACCGCGCGGCGACCCCTCCTTGAAGAGGCCCGAGAAGGTCATGTGGCCCTTCTCCCGGGCCATCGTGACGATCATCCGCATCTTGTCCGGCACCGACCAGGTGATTGCCTTCAGATGCTCCATCGGCAATTCCGGCGCGCGCGCCAAGACCTCCTGGAACGCGGTCAGCAGATCGAAGAGCCCGATGTCTCCCAACGCCTGTCCCGCGTCCGCCTCGTCGCGCTCGAAGACAGGTCCCTGCCCCCCATACGCGAAGGACTCCGCCTGAAGCGTCTCCATCAGGCTCAACTGCCCCGCAGCGTCCTTGAACTTCTTGTATTCGACCAGCTGGCGGACCAGATCCAGCCGCGGATCCACCCACTCCTCCTCGCCTTCCTCGTCCGTTCGGCGGGACTCCACCGGCAGCAACATCCGGCTCTTGATCATCATCAGCGTCGAGGCCATCACCAGGAACTCACCCGCGATATCCAGATCCAGAAGTCGCATCATATTCAGGTAGGCCATGTACTGCGAGGCGATCCGCTCGATCGGAATATCGTAGATGTCCACCTCGTCCCGGCGGATCAGGTAGAGCAACAGATCAAGGGGGCCCTCGAAGACCTCCAGATCCACCTTATACTCGTCATCCGCCAGTAACGTCTCGACCGACATGGCTTCCCCGGAAACACATCCTACCGCTGCTGCAGACCGACCGCGCAACGCGCCTTGGTCAAGGTCACCGAAGCCGCCGCGCGGGCGCGCTCGGCGCCTTTGCGGAAGACCTCCTCCACATAATCCAGATTCTTCACCAACTCCTCGCGGCGCGCGCGGAAGGGTTCGAACGTCTGCATAAAGAGTTCATACAACGCCTTCTTCGCCGTGCCGTACCCGTAGTTCCCGCCCCGGTAGTTCGCCTCCATCTCGGCGCGCTGCTCCGGCGACGCGAAGAGCTTGTAGAGGGCGAAGACGTTGCAGGTCGCGGGATCCTTCGGATCCTCCAGCGCCTTGCAGTCGGTCACGATCCGCATGATCCGGGCCTTCGTCTCCTTCTGGTTTCCGAACAGCTCGATCGTGTTGCCGTAGCTCTTCGACATCTTCTGCCCATCGACACCCGGCACCACCGCCACCTCTTCAGGGATATAGGGTTCGGGAATGCGGAAGACCTCGCCAAACTCGTTGTTGAACTTGATCGCCAGATCGCGGGTCACCTCCAGATGCTGTTTCTGGTCCTTCCCGACCGGCACCAGATCGGACTGGTAAAGCAAGATGTCCGCCGCCATCAGGACCGGATAGGAGAAGAGCCCGTGCGTGGCGGACATGCCCTTCGCCAGCTTATCCTTGTAGGAATGGCAACGTTCCAACAGTCCCATCGGCGTCAGAATGGAGAGCAGCCACGCCAGCTCCTGGACCTCCGGTACATCGCTCTGGCGGAAAAAGACCGTCCGTTCCGGATCGAGCCCGCAGGCCAGAAAATCGAGCCCCACATCCAACGTGTCCGCCAGAAGCTGCTCGCGGTTGTGGACCGTAGTGAGCGCATGGTAATTCGCGATGAACACAAACGACTCCCCCTTATCCTGAAACGAGATGATGGGTTTCATCGCGCCGAAATAGTTACCGATGTGCAGTTTCCCGGAAGGCTGTACGCCCGTCAAAATTCTCATATCGTCCAATCCTTCGAACAATCCAAACAAAAACGCCTTTCATTATAGAGGATATGTCCCCCGCCAACAAGGCGAAACCGCATTCGTTTCTCTTTAACATAACGTCTTGAATCCGTCACCCGTTTCGTCTACACTATTGACCCTATGAGCGATATACCTCCTAAACAAGGCCCGGAAAAGAACCAGGGCGACGACCAGACGGGCGCCATGCTCGCCATGTATTCAAACGCCGAATCGGAAGGCTCTTCCTATCCGGTTCTTCAGGCGTTTCAGAAATTCATCGACCAGGAGCGCGCGCAGGCCCGGAAGAAAATGTTCCAACTCTCCCTGGCGTTCGGGCTTCTGCTTTTTGCCGTCATCCTCATCTTCCTGGTGTTGGGCATCGTGCTGGTGAACAACATGACCAGTTCCCAGAAGGATCTCCAGTCGAAACTCTTCGAGGTGATGACAACCAAGCAGAGCCAGCCGATCCAAGTCCAAAGTTCCCCGGAGGAACGGCAGGCATCGGCGGAACTGGTCACTTCCCTCCGAGCGATGGTGGATTCCATGAAGGCGGAACAGGAGAAGAAAAAGGCGGTCGAGGCCGCCGCCGCCCTCTCCGGCGACCTGGCCACCCTCCGCGAGGAACTCCAGCAAATCCGTGAGGAGCGCGCCGCCCTTCAGGCGAAGATAGACGCGCAGCTTGAGGCCCAGGCGAAAGCCGAGGAGGAGAGGCGGATCGCCGAGCGAAAAGCGGCCGAGGAACGTGCCGCCGTCGCGAAGAAGGAGGGCATCTCCACCATCGCGGCTGAAGCCATCGCCAAAGCGCGCCAGGCGAAGGCCGAGCAGGAGAAGGCCCAACAACCCGCCGAAAAGCCTGCAGATGCCGAACCGCAGCAGACGCCCCCCGAACCCGCCGCGACGCAAGCGGAACAGAAACCCGCCGCCGAGCCGCAGCCGGCCCA
>DBXN01000100.1:3137-5115 GCA_002309585.1 Verrucomicrobia bacterium UBA1211 | reverse complement strand
CAGAATAATTCCACATGGTATTCTCGATTCTTTATTTCACAATCACAATACGCGGATTCTTCAGGCGGAACGGCTTTGTCTCGAGCGTGTTCGCACCCTCTCTGACCGATTTTGTGATATCCAGGCGATACGGCGTGCCGATGAAACCGCCCGCGAAGGTGCCGTTCACCGTAACCGCCGCGCTCTTCTCGCCCGCGACGTCTTCGCACGCGAGATACACGCGCGAACCGGCCTTGAGTTCCGGCAACGTGAACCCGAGTTCCGTCGCGACGCTCTCCGCGAAGGTGCTGCGGGTAATCCGCTGTTTCTCGCCGAATCGACCCCAAGGTGAACCGCCATACGCGCACACCTCACCCGCCTTCACAAAGGTTCCGTCATCCCGCGTGATCTCCCAGTTTGCCGCGCCGGTTCGGAAGGCGCCCCCCTTCCAAGTGAACGCCGCGACAAAACCGGCGTAACCGGGAATCGGATTCGTTGCCTTCACCGAAACCGCATTACGTCCCGCCTTCAGCGCGACTTTCGCCCGAGTAGGCGTACGCCAGCCGGGATAACTGGGTGCGCCGCCGTCCTTCTGCTCCGCAACCTTTCCGCCGTTCACAAACACCTCCGCCGCATTGTCGCAGGCGAAGATCAGCTGGGCCTCCACCGCCTCCGGCACCTCGATTTGCGCCCGGAAGGTCACGGTCCCCTGCGCACGGGAATCGACTGGATGCCAAATCCACTTTGCGCCTTCCAACGACAACAACACCGGATCCTTCTCTTCGGTATCGATCGCGACCGGGGTCACCGTCTCCTTCACGGTCGCCGCAACCACTTTGCCGTCCGGTTTAAGCGAAGGGAGAGCCGCGCCTGTCGCGGTCTTCGGCCAGACGAGGAACATGGCCTGCGACGGTTCAAGTGCGAGCTTCACCAACCCGTTCTCCACAACGGGCTTCTCCACCGTGCCCTGCATCGGATCCCACAGTTCGGCCTGCTCCACCGGCCACTTGGCGGAGACAGCGATGTCGCGGCGACGGTTGAAATCCTGGTTCGCAAGGAAGAGCCGTCTGTCGCCGTCCTTCTCGTAGTGGTTCACCGCGAGCATCCGTCCGTCCTCGGCCGAAAGTCCCACGAAATCAAACGCGCGGACGGCGAGCGGCTGATCCGTGCCGGGATAAGGCTTCGCGAATGCGGCGCGGAGCTGTGCCCCGTTCGGCTCACCGTCAAGGAAGAGCGCGGTCGGCTGGGCGAAGAGCTCCGCAACGATCTTCCGCACATCCTCCGCCGTCTTGCCGCGTGTCGGGGTGTTGTTTGGCCTCACGCCGTAACCCGCCACCACGCCACCGGCCTTCGCGAAGGCGAGCGCCTTTTCCAGCGTCGCAAAGGGCACGTACTCCGTCGCCGGCAGGGTAAGGATGTCGTACCACTCCTTGCCGTTGACCGTGCGGAGCGCGGGACGGTCCGTACGCGGGTTCTTCCCGATCCGGGCGGATTCGACCGCGTCATAGCCCAGCCAGTCGCTGTCGAGCTGCGCGTCCTGGATCGCGAAGGCGAACATTTCAGGACGGATCGTCTTGCCCACATGGTAGCTGATGCCGGGGACACATTGCGCGATGTGGCAGACATGCTCGCCACCGGAGAGTAGCAGGGCACACCGATTGTTGTAGTCGGCCCAGACGCGGAAAAGCGGGTAACGCGGCTCGTATCCGCCGTTGAAGAAGTAGGGCGGACAATCGGTGTCATACGGTGCCTTGGGGTTAAACGAGTGCGGGATCAGGTAATAGCACCCCTGGTATTGGTGCCAGTCGCAGAGCCACTTCATCTGCGGATAGGTGAGATCCTGGAAGTACGCACCGAAAATCTCGCACCAGTTCAACCCGTTGTGGCGGTTGTAGACATGCGCGGTGGAGGAGGCGTATTTGGGCATCTGGCCGAAATCAATCTGATGCCGGACACTCTCGCGCTGATTCGGGTAGTACTGGCGGCAGACGAGATCGAC
>DBXN01000100.1:0-3116 GCA_002309585.1 Verrucomicrobia bacterium UBA1211 | reverse complement strand
CCGCCCCCACGAACTAGATCGTAGTAGCAACCGGCGTGCTCAAGAAAGTGCCCGCTCGAATAGACGCCATGCTTCCGGCACCACTCGCTCTGGCGGCCGTACATTGTGCGGCCCCACACCTCCGCGCGCGCCTCCAAGTAACGGTAACGGGCGCGAGCTTGATCATCGGCGTCGGCAAGTTTGAATTTGAGCGCGGTCAAAAGTTCGCCCGCGTCATCACCGCGCGCCTTCAGTTCCTTCGCGAGCGCATCGCCCCACCAGGACCGGAACTCCGGTTCGTCAAAGAAGAAACCGGGAATCGTCCCGTCCTTGAACGCAGCCTTATACCGGTCATAGTAGGGCTGATAATAGGTATCAATGAACCAATCCACCGCCGCCTCGTCGAGTCCGTTCACGGTCGGAAAGCGATACCCGCCGTTTGACGTGAACCAGGTGTAAACAATCGTCTTGTCGCCGTCGATACCGGGTTTAAACACACCTTTTTCGATCTCTTTCACAACGATACGCGCGACTTCGTTCTCGGCCTTCTTCGGTGCCTCGCCACTCCAGTAAACCGTACCCTTTACATCGCGACACTGAAACTTTTCGGGAATGGGATATTTGCCGCCCATACCCTGGCTCGGCCACCAGTAGTCATCGAAGACCATCATCTTCATGCCGCGCTTTTTGCACTCATCCAGCACGATATCCACATCGCGCCACCAGCCATCGCGCATCCAGTCGATATGCGGACGCGACTCGATAGTGAGGATACCCTGCCCCGACTCCGCCACGCGCCCGACATACTCACGCAGCCGCGCCTCCGACTCCGTGCCATGCATCCAGAAAAGCGGACCCGTCATCTCCCGCGCCGCCATCGGCAGATCGCGGAAATCCTTTTCCATGTCCGCGTAACACACCCCACACAAAAACGCCATCGTAATTCCTATCATCCTTTTCATCGTTTCCACTCCTCTGCGACTGCCAAACCGTTCCTCTCTAGTGGTCAATGCTCAGTGATCAGTTCAACTACCGCACCACGTTTATCGCACAATCAAGATTGTCGGATTATTGACAATCACGATTTTCGGATTCGTGACGCGAAAAGGTTTCATCTGAAGGATATTTTCACCTGTCTTGACCGATTTCGTGATATCGAGGCGATACGGCGCGCCGATGAAACCGCCCGCAAAGGCGCCGTTCACCGTGACCGCCGCGCTCTTCTCGCCCGCAACGTCATCGCAGACCAGATAGACGCGTTCACTCTGTTTAAGCGCTGGCAACGTGAAGGCACAATCGGTCGCGACGCTCTCCGCTAAGGCGCTGAACGTTACCTGCTGTTTCTCACCGAGTCTGCCCCAAGGTGAACCGCCATACGCACACACCTCACCCGCCTTCACAAAGGTGCCGTCATCCCGTGTGACCTCCCAGTTCGCCGCACCGGTCCGGAACGCGCCGCCCGGCCAGGTGAACGCCGCGACAAAACCGGCATAACCCGGAATCGGATTCGCGGCCTTGACAGAGACCGCATTGCGGCCGGCATTCAGCGCGACCTTGGCCTTGGTGGGCGTACGCCAGCCCGAATAGCCAGGCGCACCGCCATCCTTCTGCTCCGCGACCTTCTTGCCGTTTACGAAGACCTCCGCCGCGTTGTCGCAGACGAAGATCAGCCGGGCCTCCACCGCCGACGGAACATCGATGGAAGCGCGGAACATCACCACTCCCGCCGCCTGTGGATCGACCGGATGCCAGATCCATTTTGCCCCCTCCAGTGACAACAGCACGAAATCCCTATCGCCGGCATCGACGAACCGACCCCACGGCGAACCACCGTAGGCGCAGATCTCACCCGGCTTCACAAAAGCGCCATTGTCACGCGACACCTCCCAGTTCGCCGCGCCGGTTTGAAACGCGCCGCCCTGCCAGGTGAACGCCGCGACAAAGCCGGCGTAACCGCGAATCGGATTCGCGGCCTTGACAGAGACCGCATTACGGCCGGCATTCAGCGCGACCTTGGCCCTGGTGGGCATACGCCAGCCCGGATAGTCCGGCGCACCGCCGTCCTTCTGCTCGGCGACCTTCTCGCCGTTCACAAACACCTCTGCCGAATTGTCGCAGGCGAAGATCAGCTGGGCCTCCACCGCCGACGAAACATCGATGGTCGCGCGGAACACCACCTCTCCCGCCGCTTGGGGATCGACCGGATGCCAGATCCATTTCGCCCCCTCCAGCGACAACAGCGCGAGATCCTCATCCTCGGCATCGAACACAACCGGGGTGACATTCTCCTCCGTAGCCAACACTATTATCTCGCCCGCCGGACACTCCATCCGCACCGGTAACCCGGCGCGCGGATTCTTCGGCCATACAAGAAATACGGCCTGGCTCGGTTCCAACGCCAGTTTGATCAGACCGTTCTCGATGACCGGCCGTTCGACCGTCCCTTGCATCGGGTCCCACAGCTCGGCCTGCTCGGCCGCGCCGTTCGCGCGTACCGTCAGATCGCGGCGGCGGGCGGCATCCTGGTTTGCGATGAAATAAACGGTGTCGCCGTTCTTCTCGTAATGGTTGAGCGCGAGCATCCGTCCGTCCTCGGCCGAAAGATTGACAAAGTCCAGTTCCCGCACCGCAAGCGGCTGATCCGTACCGGGATAGGGCTTCGCGAACGCGGCGCGGAGCTGTGCCCCGTTCGGTTCGCCGTCAAGGAAGAGCGCGGTCGGCTGGGCGAAGATCTCGGCAACTAACCTCCGCACATCCTCCGCCGTCTTGCCGCGTGTCGGGGTGTTGTTTGGCCTCACGCCGTAACCCGCCACCACGCCGCCCGCCTTCGCAAAGGCAAGCGCCTTTTCGAGCGTCGCAAAAGGCACATACTCCGTGGCCGGAAGAGTGAGGATGTCATAATGCTCCTTGCCGTTAAGCGTCCGGAGCGCGGTACGGCCCGTGCGCGGATCCGTTTCAAAGCGTGCGGACTCCACCGAGTCATACTCCATCCAGTCGCTATCGAGTTGCGCGTCCTGGATGGCGAAGGCGAACATCTCGGGCCGGATGGTCTTGCCCACATGGTAACTGATGCCCGGAACACACTGGGCGATGCGGCAGACGTGCTCACCTCCGGAAAGCAGGAGCGCGCAGCGGTT
>DBXN01000081.1:20196-23441 GCA_002309585.1 Verrucomicrobia bacterium UBA1211 | reverse complement strand
CGGAGGGAGGGCCCGGCTCCGTCCGGGCCGCGGCAGGTGGCGCTTCCGGATCGGCGGCCGCGACGGAGCGCGGCCCTCCCTAACCCCTAGCGACTAACCTCTCATTTCTCCACTGCCTTGAGCGAACTTGGCGTAAGCCCCACACCACCTTTTTCTTCAGACAGGATTCACAAGATTCACAAGATTTTATGAGCTCAAACGTCTTGGAAATAAAACGGGACATCCTGTCCAAAAAACTAACCACTAACGACTAACACCTCACTTCTCCTTCACCGTCAACCGGAAGAAACGGGCCTTTTTGTCCGTTTTGGGAATCACCGTCTCGCCCGAAGCGTTGAGGGAATACGTGACCGCGCCCGATCCGTCGAGACCGTCAGTGGCGAGAATGGCGAACTCGAAACCCATGACCCGCGGACTAAGCGGCGGAGTATGGATCACGGGGTTGCCGTCGGCGTCAAACGAGATCGAAAGGAGCGGCGGACTCTCGAACGCGCCATACGTCACCCCGAAGGCGTAACGGAAGATGTTTGGAATGCCAAGGGCGTCTTTCGCGTCCCACGTGCCGGTAATGCCGACGGCGGTGGCCCATTCGGCGAAACGGATGGGCCGAACCGTGATCGTGCGGGTGGCGCCGTCGGTCATGTCATTCAACCCGTCGGAGACGGACACCGTGCCGCAGGTGCCGGAGATGCCCGCGCCTATCGCGTTGGGACCGCCGTCACCGTGTGTGGCCGTGACACTTGTCACGCCGAGACCGATAATGATGTCGCCGCAAACGCTTTGAATAAAGCTATCACCCTTGCCGCCACCGATGCCTGCGGACATGGAGCCGCCCATGGCCTCCACGCAGCCGCCGCTGATGGTGATGGCCCCGCAGGAGCCGCGCTCTCCGCTGCCAATGCCCGCAGCGTAGAAGCCGCCCTGTGCGGTAACGGTACCGCCCGTGATGGTGATGTTTCCGCAAGAGCCGCGCTCTCCGCTGCCGATACCCGCAGCGTAACTATCGCCCGTGGCCTCCACGTACCCCCCGCTGATGGTGATGGCCCCGCAGGACCCGTACGTTCCGCTGCCGATGCCCGCAGAATAACCATAACCCACGGCGTTAATTGTGCCTCCGGCGATTTCGATGTTGCCGCATGGCAACTCATCCCGGCCGCCGATCCCGGCAGCGGAACTACCCTCAACGTCAAGCATACCGTCCCCCCGGATGGTAAGCGTCTTACCCTCGGGAACGAAGATGCCGGGGGCATACAAGCCGCCACGCAAACGATTCTCGCCGCGGAGGATGATGGTGGCGTCGCCCAGACAGATAATGCCCGGCCAGCGGGAGTGTTCGACAACCGCGTCCTGCAGGGTCACGGCGGCTCCATCCTGTATGACGACATATGTATCCGACCCCCCCGTGCCAGTCAGTACCGCACCATCGGCCAATGCCACATCGCCGTCCGTATAGTACGACACCGGATCGTCATTGATGGTGACCCTACCCGTAACGAAACTGTCCGGAGCAAACTCTTTGATGCAGGTGAAGGAAGAAGCGAGGGTTCGGGTTGTGTATATTTTCCTATTGATCAATAAAATTTGATCCTTGCTGTCAACCAGGTTTCTGTCGAAATTACTCATCTGAATAGTGCCAGTCAAATCATGACTTACACCGCTTCGGCCGATGGCTTCCGCATATCTCCCTCCCGAAGTGGCGACGACACGGGTAATACCGATATCCCACCCCCCGGATTCGTAACCACATATCCGGAGCGTAAGCTTTGTGTCATTGGGTTCATATCCGAAGCCGATACCCGCGGCGTTCTCGCCTCCGGTGGCGGTGATGATACCGCCGGAGAGGGTGATCATCCCGCAACCGCCTTGCCAGCTTCCGCCGATACCCGCCGCATATTTGCCGCCTGTTGCGATGATGGTGCCGCTAAAGATGCGGATACTGCTGCAACTCCTTCCTTTTTGGGGACCGATGCCGGGAGCGCCCGATTGTCCGATGGCGGTAAGTGTGCCCGGACCATAAACGGAGAGGGAGTAATCCGTTAAATCGACACCCGGATAATCGGCGCGGCCGCCGCCCTTCACGATATTATTGCCTTCAAGGTAGATTGAAACACCGCTTCGCAGACAAGTGATGCCCGCCCACGAGTTTCTGGCGGCGATACCGGTGATGTCCACATCTCGCAGCGTCACCCGCGCGCTACCGTCAATCATGACGCGCGTGTTCGGCCCTCCCGTGCCTGTCAGAACGTCGCCATCATAGAGCGTCACGTCTTCGGTCTCGCTTGTCAGCGTCACGACAGGCGACTGATAATAATAGTAATGGTAGTCTGCGGCATAAAAGGGTTTGGCCCATATACCGGGAATATAGGTCTCACTCACCGGCGCAATGTCGGCTTCCGGGATGAGGAAACCGCCTGTCTCTGTCGGAACAATGGAGTTCAGATAAGACGTTTGGGTGACGGTGGCGGTGACGGTACTGTCATCGTTCTTGCAGGCTACCGGATGGTATTTTCCGGATTCGCCAGGCACAAACACGCCTTTGATCAGGCAGTTTCTGATGGCCAGCGTCAGATCATCGCACCAGCCCATCAGTCCGCCCGCATGTCCAGAGAAGCCGCTGATGGTGCCGCTAAAGACGCAATCTTCCAGAATGAGCGAACCCGAACCGCCGTGGCCGACGATCCCGCCCGCGCCACCGCTGCCCTTCACATCGGTAGCGACGGTACAGTTGAGGATGTTGTTCCCGTTGGCGCAGCACCCCACGAGTCCGGCCGCATGATTGCCGCTGGAGGTGACGGTGCCGGTGACATTGAGGTTACGGATTGTCGCGCCGTCGATGGCCCGGAACGGCGCCACGCCGGTTTCCGTTCCGCTGATGTTGACGGTCAGCGTATGGCGGTTACCCTCGAACGTGCCCCGGAAAGGATGGTCCTCCTTGCCCATCATCGTCGTGACGGTGATGTCGGCCCCCAGTCTCATGGTTCTTCCGGCGTATGAATCCGTACCGTTGTTCACCAACGCCGCGAACCGATCCCAATCGGCAGCCGAACTGATGAGGTGAGGATCGTAAACATAATAGCCAACGGCAACGTTGCCTGTCACCACGCCGCCGATGGTCACGGTACCGCAGACGCTGGCGGCTTCGCTATCGCTTAGGCCGGCGCCGATGCTGTAGGGAGCGCTTTCGCCTCCGTTGGCGGTAACACAGTCAACATTGGCGGTGATGGTGATGTTTCCGCAAGAGCCGC
>DBXN01000081.1:14146-20191 GCA_002309585.1 Verrucomicrobia bacterium UBA1211 | reverse complement strand
CGATACCGGCGGCCACACCTTCACGACCGTGCGAAGCCGCGTAAACGGTTCCTCCCGTGATAGTGATGTTTCCGCAAGAGCCGCCTGAACAGCTGCCGATACCCGCAGAATAACCACCCACGGCACTGACATTGCCGCCGCTAATGGTGATATTGCCACAGACACCGTTCGGACTGGAGCCGATACCCGCAGAATAACCAACATAGGTAATCGGGCCGTATTCGTCATACGTTCTCTCTATACCACCATAAACAGTGATATTGCCACCCTGAATGGCGATGTCGCCGCACGAAGTGTGCTGGCTGCTACCGATACCTGCGGAGCGAATCCCTCCCCATACTTCGAGCGAACCGGAGCCGCGAATGGTGAGCGTGGTTCCGGAAGGACCGGGCTGGATGCCGGAATAGTACCGGTATCCGCTCTTCACAAAGCTGGACGTGCCTTCGTCCAGAATGATGGTGGCGTTTCCCTGACAGGTGACACCCGCCCACATGTGGTTATTGTCATTGGGGATCTCTGAGATGCCAACGCCGCTGAACAATACCGTGGCGTTGGCGGCAATGATGACATGCGTGTCCGGTCCACCGGTGCCGGTAAGGCAGTCATCATCGTGAAGCGTCACCAACCCGGTCGCGCTCGTCAGCGTCACCGTATTCCACTTTTTCTTCAGATAATAGACAATGCCGTTGGCGGCAGTGACGGGTTCCATCCACTGATCGGCGATATAGATCGCGCTCACCGGCTCACCGTCGGCATCGGGTACAAGGACGTTGCCTTTCGCGGTAGGCGTAATGGTGTTCAGGTAGTAGGCACGGGTGGCGATGGCGAGAACGGAGCTTCCATAGTTCTTACAGGCGATGGGATGGAACCTGCCGGAGGTGGCGGGGGCGAAGGAGCCCGTGACGATGCAGTCGCTGATGGAGAGCGTGATCGCATCACACCAGCCGAGGATCCCGCCGGCGTAGTAGGCGAAGTCGGAGATTTTACCGGAGAAGGCACATCCCTCGATTGCGAGTATTCCGTTTCCGCCATGTCCGACAATACCGCCGGCGTGGTTGGGTGCGGAGACGGCGACGGACACGGCACAGTTCTTGATGGCGTTCGGAAGGTTCGAGCCGCAGATGCCCACAAGCCCGGCGGCATGGGCTTCACTGCTGGTGACGGTGCCGGAAACATTGAGGTTGAGAATCGTCGCGCCGTCAATGGCGCGGAACGGGGCCATCCCGGACTCCGAACCGCTGATGCCGACGGTGAGCGTGTGCCCGTTACCGTTGAAAGCGCCACGGAAGGGATGGTCGGGCGTACCGACCGTTGTCGTGACGGTGATGTCGGCGGTGAGCGTCAGGGTTGTGCCAAAATAGTCCTCAACGCCGTCATTCACATCCATAGCGAAGGCGTTCCACTCGGCGGTCGAACCGATGGCGATGTCGAGTGCCGATCGGTAGTAGACATTGCCGTCAGCGGCCATCAGGGGTAACGTCCATTCACCGGCAACGTAAGTCGCGCTCACCGGTTCGCCGTCGGTACCGGGGATGAGATTGCCGCCCAAATCGGATGGCGTGATGGTATTCAGGTGGTAAATTCTGGCGACAGTGGCGGCGACGGCGCTTCCGCCATTCTTACAGGCGATCGGATGGAACCTGCCGGTGTCGAACGGAGAGAAGGCCCCCGTGAAGAGGCAGTTGTTCATGGTCAGTGTAAGGTCATCGCACCAGCCGAGAAATCCCCCGGCAAAGTAGGTGAAACCGGAAATCGTGCCGGAATAAACGCTGTCAGTGATTGTGAGCGTGTCATTGCCGCCGTGACCGACGATCCCGCCCGCATAGTTGTCGGCGTTGACATCGGCGGTGACGATACAGCCCAAGATGGCGCATACACCGTCGCAGATACCGACGAGCCCTGAGGTGTGATAACCGCTGGAAGTGACCGTGCCGGCGACGGTCAGATTCGAGATTGTCGCCCCGCTGATATGGCTGAACGGCGCCGTCCCCCGCTCGGACCCGTTGATGTTGACGGTAAGCGTGTGGCCGTTACCGTTGAAAGTGCCGCAGAAGGGATGGTCGGGCGTACCGACCGTTGTCGTGACGGTGATATCGGCCGCCAGCGTCACGGTCAAACCGCTGTATGTATTCAGCCCCCGGTTCACACGCGACGCAAACACATTCCAAGCGGCCGATGAGGCGATCGTGGTGATACAGGGGTCGTAAACATAGTGTCCGATTTGGATATCGCCCGTCTCCTCCCCGCCAATCGTCACGGTACCGCAGGTGCCTTGATAGCCTGCTCCGACACTACTGGGGGAGAGGTCACCGCCGTCGGCGGTAACGCGGGTCACAAACTCTTCGATGATGATGTTACCGCACTCCCCCGACGCGCCGCCGCCGATACCCGGCGCATATTGGCCGCCCGTCGCGGTGACGGTACCGCCTGAAATGGTGATGGTGCCGCAGGATCCTTCGGGGCCGCCGCCGATGCCCGGCGCATATTGGCCGCCCGTCGCGGTGACGGTACCGCCCGTGATGATGATGTCTCCGCACTTTCCCCCGGAACCGGTACCGATACCCGCCGCACCCTGACCGCCCGTGGCAGTGATGGTGCCTCCCTCAATAATAATGTTGCCGCAGGAGCTCCCATAACCGCCGCCGATACCCGCTGCGTAACCGTTACTACTGACGTCCAGCGAACCGTCCCCCCGGATGATAAGCGTATCGTATTGATAAACGCGAATACCGGGAACAGATGTATATCCACCCCTCACGACATTTTTGCCTTGAAGGAAAATCGTGGCATTACCCGGACAGGTGATGCCCGCAAATTGATGATCTTCGTCATCCGGAATGGAGGTGATATTCACATCGCGTAACACAACCATCGCGCCAAAGTCAATGTTGACACGGGTATCGGGGCCCACGGTACCGGTGAGGACATCGCCATCATACAGCTTGAGCGTACCGGATGAGGGTATCTCGACAACGGGAGACCTGGCGTAATAAACATTTGCCGCAGCTATCCTCACGGGTTTTCCCCATTCGCCGGGAATAAGGGTGGCGTTCACGGGAGCCCCCTCAATGTCCGGGATGAGGTGGGCGGCGTCTTCGGTGGATGTGACGGTGTTCTGATAGTAGATGCCGCCCGTCAAGGTGACGGGAACGGTACTGCCGCTGGACTTGCATAGGAAAGGGGTGACCTTGCCCGAACCGTTGAACGTCCCGGAGAAGAGGCAGTTCCCCAAAGACAGGTTCGACAACGAATCACACCAGCCGATCAGCCCCCCTGCATGGGCGGAGAAGCCAGAGAGATCACCGGAGAAGGCGCAGTCATCGATTGAGATCGTCCCGCTTCTGGCATGGCCGATGATCCCGCCGACATAATCGGCGCCAGAGACGGATACGGTGGTGGCGACCGTGCAGTGCTCGATAGTTGTTGTACCGGAGCAGATGCCGATCAGACCGGCGGCGTGGTTCGCGGTGGAGGAGACGGAACCTGTGACAATGAGGTTACGGATAGACGCATTATAGGTACGGGCAAAGGGGGCCAGACCGGGATCGGAACCCGAGATTCTGAAATTGATCGAATGGTGGTCGCCATCAAAATCGCCGTGAAAGTGATGGAGACCTGTGCCGACGGAATCTGACATGGAAGATAAGTGGTAACCGAGGTCGGTCACAAGACGGTAATAAGGGTATGCGCGGCCGGGAGCCATGCCCCTGTTGACGTTATCGACGAAGAGCCACCAGTCGCCGTTAGATGTGATGAGGAACGGGTCATTCTTGGAACCTGTACCCGAAAGCTCGTCCGAGACAGCGACAGCCCCGTCATAGATACGGGCGTCGGCAAGGTAGAAAAGGTTGTCATCACCGTCATTGTCGGCGCCAATGCGGATGTTGGAGCCGGCGGAGTAGCAGTCCGCATAACTGCCCGCAAGCGCTCCGGTCCCCGAAAAGATCCGTTCGCCGTTGAGATAGATCTCGGTCGAGTTCTCGCCGAAGGCGAATGCCAGAGTCGTCCAACAGTTCAACTCAACCCCCATACTGGAGACGGCCGAGTCCCGGGTTTTGTCGAACTGCTTGATATGCACCTTGCGATCCGTCTTATCCAGGTAGATCATCGCGTCGGTATCATTCGTTTCCGGCATGTTGGCAAGGCAGACCCATCCATCCTCAATCAGCGTCTTGATCTTTAGAACAAGCGTGTAGGGATGGCCGGGCCTATCCTTCAGCACATTCGGGATAGAGAGCCCCATGGATACTCCTTTGGGGATTGAAATGGCAGTGGAGTAGGGTTGGAGTCCAGCAAAGATATCCGGATCCGTCACCACATAACCCTCTACATTCAAATCGTAGCGCGCGATCAGGTCGCCGGTTGCAGCGTGCGCCGAAAGGGTAAACAAGGCCACCGCCGCGAACGCGGCGAACGTCAGGTTCCTCATCGCTGTCTTCATAGTTTCATTCCTTATTAGCGGAAGATAGCGGATATCATATCATCTTTATCCGCTAAGGGGAAGTGTCTTGCGGAAGGATTTACAAAAAAGGGTTGAGTGGTTAGGTGGTTAGGTGGTGCGGTGGTTGGGTGGTTAGGACATCGGACATCAGACTTCCGGACTCCGCCTCTCAACCCTCAACGGTAGATGTGGCAAGGTCGCCTCGGCCTTGCAAAAACGCGCTGGAAGCGCGTTCTACCACCTAACCACCCAACCACTCTTCACTCCCTCTCCCTCTGACTCTTCTCGTCATAGGTGCCCCAGCAGGCGCCGTTCGCATCCATCCAGAGAATCATGCGGTACATCTCCCCGTCGGTCAGCGTCACGCCGCCATGGCCGCTCTCCAACCGCTTCAGGAGCGGGGAAGCGAGCGCGCCGAAGGTCAGCGGAACGGTAAGCGGCTCATCATTGTCACGGGGTTGCTTGCCCCAGCCGGAGTAGCTCACATGCCGGATGAGGGTGGCGAAGGAGCGGCACGTCCACCCCTCCGGATCGCCCTTAAGCGAGGGGCACTCCTTCTTCGAGCCGTCGTGACACTTGACACACCGACTGTCGAGCACGGGCTGGACGAGTTTAAGGTAGTTGAAGGGTTTGGCGCCAGGCACCCTTTCGGGAGCGATAACCGATGGCGCGCGTTTCAACGCCAGAGACTGCCGCGCCGGTGAATAACTTTTACGGCGATCCTCATGGCAACCGGTACAGCTTTCGCGTTCGCCCGGTTGCAGATAGACGAGCGAGCGCATCGTCTGAACGGCACGTCCCTTCGCATCGATCGCCTGAAAGTAGACAGGCGTGTGCGCCGGCACCTCGAAGTAGGCGCTACCGTCCGCCTCCACCGGCACGGTGCCGAGCACCTCGCGGCCGATCGAACCGAGCCCCTGCCCCACTTTCGGGGTATCGATGTTCGGAGTGGTCTTGTTGAGCACATGGAAGATGCGCAGCGCCGCGATCGGATGTTCAGGCGGGAAGGGAACGGGCCATGCCTCCGTCACCTTGTCAAGCGCAAAGGTACCCACGCCGCGGTTCGCGAGTGTCGGGTCAATGGCGGACTGGACGAGCGGCGGTAACGTACGGGCGGCGACCGGACGCGCCCAAAGACTGGAGATACGCGGATCGCGGTAGATCAGCTCGCGCATACCGTCCGTGTCGCAGAGATAGATACCGAACTGGTTGGGAAGATTCCCTCCGGGTTCGCCCAACAGACGGTCATACGAGTATGAGGCGAGAAACAACGTCTCGGAAAGTGGCCAGGGCGACTTGAAGCAGTGTCCCGGCCAGCGCCGTTCGGCGACGGTGGGCGTGGTGTTTCGCGTCGGGTCGATGAGTCCGCCGCGCCAATAGCCGGTCGGCTCGAAATCGAAGGCGATCTCCTTGACCTGGGTCGGAGCATAGGCCAGATAGTCCTCGGACTCTGGGAAACGGGCTTCGGGGGTAATCCGCACGGTGGGTTCGGTGCCGTCAATCCCTTTGCGGGTGTCGATCAGGACCACCGATCCGGCGGACATGGCGTGGTGCGGTCCCGCGATAGCCATCACCTTGGTGGAGTTCGGCACGGGACGCGCCTC
>DBXN01000081.1:11211-14044 GCA_002309585.1 Verrucomicrobia bacterium UBA1211 | reverse complement strand
CCGCCCATCGGGCAGAAGGCACGGTGTCCACTCGTGTGTCTCGTGGAAGGAGATCGAATGGGGATTCTCGCCGTTTGGCCCCATACGCGACAGGGTGAATACGGGGCAGGGACCGAGGCCGCAGCGGTGGTACCCACCGCGTCGTGTCGAGGAGAAAACAATGTCGCCGCCGTCCAGATAGATCGGGAAGAAGTCATCGTGACCGTCCGAGGTAAGNNCGCCGGGCCTCACCGCCCGCAAGCGGAGCCTCGTAGATGTTGTAATGGATCTTCATCCTTTCCGGCGTACAGAAGCGCGGAAGACCGGGGCCGCCGGAATAGCTTCCGGCGGGCGCTTCGGTAACAGGGGCGTAGGCGAAAAGCATACGCGTGGCATCGGGCGAGAGTTCCGGATTAAGGAAACTTCCGGCAGGCAGATTCGGCGGCGTCACATCCCGGGGCCGCATCCCCTGTTCCGGATTATCCAAGACGAAGAGTCCCCCACCCGGACGCGAACAGTATCCGAGACACTGCGTGAGCTGGTGGCTCATCGCGCCGGGCACGAACTTGGCGAAGAAAAGCGGTTGACCCGCAATCCGCTTAAGCGCATAGGCACGGAGCGCCGTGTGGAGCGCATGCCATTCGTACTCGTCCCCCGTCTGTTCGGGCGGGTTGGACAACCCCGTCTTGCGGAAACGTTCGCGGAGCGTTACAACTGCCTGCGCGAAAGTCCGCGGTTCCCGGGGCGTACCGATACCGTCCTGCATCCGCCAATCCCAGTCGATGAGCGCGTTCTCAATCATCTTGTTCAGCGGCGCGGAACCCTTCACCGGACCCGGATCGTACGGTGCCCGTTCCGGGGCAAGGGCGCAGTCCGAAATGAGGATACCGGACGGGTCCACCCACTCGCGGAGCGGTACGCCGTTCAGCCGCCAATCACCGCCGACCGCGCTCACCCGCCACCCTTTCTGCGCCGGGAATCCCATCAGCAACAACTGCGCATCCCCGTGTTCGTAGAACCACAGGCCCGTCACGGAGCCGGCGGAGGGCCATACCGGCTTATCACCGAAGGTCACCTTCACGGAAACGGACGCGAGACGGTCCGCGCGGCGGAACATCTCACGCAACGCCCGCATCGAGTCGGCATAATTCGTCTCGTGGCCACGCCCGGGAAGGTCATCAAGATACAGAAGCTCGGGACGGCGCTTCCGGATCGCCAGCGCAAGGGCGCGGGCGCTCTCGGGCGGCACGGTCATGTCCGCGCCGCCAAGGGTGATGGAGACGGGCATCGTGAAGCGTTCCGGGAAATAGAGCGCACTCCGCGCACGGTATTCGTCGGGAATGGCATCCTTGCCGCCGCCGAACGAGGCCGCAATGGCCGGCTGGAAATTGGTGTAGGAAAGATGGTCGGCGAGCGGATTGAACGCCGTCACCCCCGCGACACACTCGGGATGGCGCGCGGCGAAGGTGAGCGCACTTGCGCCACCCATCGACCCGCCGCAGAGAAAGACGCGCCTGATCCCCCGTTGCCGTTTCAGCAACGCGATCAAGTCGAGCATATCCGATTCCGCCGCAGGGCCCATCCACGAGGTCTTGGCGCGGTAGTCGGGCGAGACGAAGAGCATACCGCGCTCGGCGGCGATATCGCGGGCGGACTGGCACTCGCCGCGCGTCTGCGTGGCGAACTGCGTCCGATCCGAACCGTGTCCGTGCAGCGCGATCAGAACGTCGCGGCCATCGGAAGGGAGCGCAGCCCCATTCGCCGCCTCAATCACCATATACCGCTGTTCAGTACCGTCGCGCGATGCGAAGAAGGTACAGTCCTGTGGCGCGGCGAGAACCGTTCCCGCCGCAAGAAGAATGAGATTGAACAATTGCCCCCGCCCCATATATGGCCCCCATTGCCATGTTCGCCAGTAAACAAACCCAGTTTAACACATCATCCGGAAGCGAGTCAACGGGAACACCCGTCCTGTCCGCCCGCTGTAACTCGCTCTTGGATTCCGGGAAACGATATGGTAATCTCTTACCTGTTCTGCTTAAGGTTGAGCATGGTAAAGAGATGTCCGGAAGTCTGATGTCCGGAGTCTTATGATTGGGACTGACCCATCAAGGAGGAAAGTGATGAGTGAAACATCTTTAGGTGTCGAGACCGCGTTACCGTCCGCATGGCGCGACTGTTTGAGGGGTACGGGCGCCGCCGCGATAGCGCTGATCGCCGCGTTGACCGTCCGCGCCGAGGCGCCCTACGCCGCGCCGACGGACACGCGGACGTTGATGCAGGTTCCCCAGCTGGATGTGAGAATCGACGGCTTCTGGCGCGCCGAGTACCGCAAACTGGCGACAAAGTGGCTGCCGCACTGCATCCGGCAGATGGAGAAAGGCGGACGCGGAGAGGAGCTGCTGAACCTGATCGCCACGGCTGAGATCAACGCCGGAAAGAAGCCAAGTGTCGCGTTCAAGGGCTGTCCCTGGAGCGACGCCTATCCGTACAACACCGCCGAGGCGATCTGCCTCGCGTTGGAAATCGATCCCGGTAACGACTCCGAGTGGCGGAAGGCGAACGAGTTCCTCGCGCAAAAGCTGGAGGAGTGGATCGCGCTCTTTCTCGCCGCGCAGGAACCGAGCGGTTACATCCACTCGTACCATGCCTTGCGGGGGCAGAAGCACTTCACCAAACCGTGGGACCATGAGTTCTACGTGATGGGCTATTTCATCGAAATGGGCGTGGCGCACATGCGCATGACAAAGGGGAGGGACCGCCGGCTCTTCGATGCGGCGAAACGGTGCGCCGACCATCTGGATTCCATTTTCGGGCCCGAACCCAAACGGACCTGGTACAATGGCCACGCCGG
>DBXN01000081.1:11028-11203 GCA_002309585.1 Verrucomicrobia bacterium UBA1211 | reverse complement strand
TGCGGCTTGCGGACGCCTGTGAGATCTGGGACGGTCCGGGTTCCGGAACGAAATACGCGAAACTCGCGCAGTTCTTTGTGCGGCACCAGCATCTCGGGGGTGAGCGTAACCCGTACAACCAGACCGAGAAGCCCGCGGTGGAGATGACCGAGGCGACCGGCCACGCCGTGCGCGC
>DBXN01000081.1:9513-11015 GCA_002309585.1 Verrucomicrobia bacterium UBA1211 | reverse complement strand
GGGTATCGGCAGCCGGTTGGGCGACGGCGCGCTCGCAACAGCGGCGGATCGCATCTTCGCGAACGCCATCGACCGCAAGTCCTACATCACCGGCGGGGTCGGGGCGAATCCGGACGGCGAGGCGTTCGGTCCCGACTACTGGTTGCCGCTCAACGGCTACTGCGAGGCGTGTGCCGCCTGCGGCATGAGTTTCTGGTGCACGGAACTGCATGCGGCCGGCCGGGGCCCCCGCCCGGAAGATGTGCGGGAACGGCTGCTCTACAACCTCGTCGCCAGCTCGATCTCTAACGACGGAACCAACTTCCTTTACCGTAATCCGCCGAACGGCAGCGAGCGTCACTATCCCTGGCACGGATGCCCGTGCTGCATCGGAAACATCCCCCGGACCCTCTTCGCGCTCAAGGACACGATGTACGCCTTCGCACGCGATGGTAAGACGCTCTATGTGGATCATTTTATGAACGCCGAATCCGACATCGTTCTCGGCGGGAAGCGTTATCACGCGAAAATGACCACGGCGTATCCCGACAGCGGACGTGTCACGCTCGCGCTTTCGCCCGCGCCTGACTTCACGGTCACGGTCCGTTTCCCGGACCGCGCGGAATCACCGCTCTATACCGTGACGCCGCCGGTCGAACACGGCTACCGCACGCTGGAGCCCCTGGCGAAAGACGACCGGGGCGCCACCTACGGATGGACCCTGCCGATGCCTTATCAGGAGGTGGTGGCCGATGCACGCGTGGAGGCTTGCCGCGGCCGGAAAGCCTATCAGCGCGGCCCGACCGTCTATGCATGGGAGGGGGCGTTCGGCGACATCTGCGTACCGTACCGCGACCGCCTCGAAAACGGCGGATTCTCCGCCGTGTGGAAAGGCGGCGGGACTCTCGCCGGCGGATTTGCCCTGCATACGTGGAACGCGGTCGCCGAATACCGCGATATCACGGTTACGGCGGCGGATGGGAAGGTCCTTTGGACAGGTCTGCCCGATCCGGCGGCCAGCAAACGGGCACGGGGCGGCAACTGGTCACTGAAAGACGGGGTGATCCGGCAGGACAATCCCAACTCCAGCGATACCGAGCTTGCGTTCGGCAAGGTCCCGTGGCAGGATTGTACGGTCCGCTTCAAGGCGCGCCGCCTCGGCGGGCGCGAGGGCTTCATCTTCCATGTGCGCCATGAATCGACGGGCCGCACGATCATGGTGAACATCGGCGGCTGGAGCAACACGCAGCANNGGCTTCATCTTCCATGTGCGCCATGAGAGTTCTGGCCGGACCGTCATGGTGAATATCGGCGGATGGAACAACACCCAGCACGCGATCGAGGTACACGGTTACTCCTGCTACCAGAAAGAGGTTGTCACGCGCCCCGGCACACTGGAGACGGACCGTTGGTACGATGTCGAGATTACCTGCCGCGGGGATGAGGTGGGGGTGAAAATGGACGGTAAGACACTCTTCGAGCCGATCGCGATTCCTCCGGGCGATTTCAACTGATCAGCCCCT
>DBXN01000081.1:4575-9441 GCA_002309585.1 Verrucomicrobia bacterium UBA1211 | reverse complement strand
CTTTCCGCCCGCCATTTCCATTCACACATCGTATCGGCCTATGATGCCGAGGCCGATGCGGATCGGCGGCGCGCCAGCCACCAGGCGGCAAACGCCCACACCGCCAGCATCCCCAGGGAGATCAGCCAGACATTCATCCAACCGATCCGGTAAACAAGCGTAAAGGCGAGAGCGGTCCAGATACCGCCACCCATGAACGGCTCGTGCAGCAGCTGTTTGTAGCCGAAACCGATCGCCGCAGGGGTTTTGTTTTCGGGATCGACAGTCCGGAGCAACATCAGCCCAGTGGCGGTGACACCCGTCGCCTGGCCGAATTCGGCAATCGCGCGCTCGAACCAGAAGGTCCGGAACACACGGCGGGAAACAAACACCACCACGGCAAGAGTATAGAGGGTCCCGGCGAGAACCAGAAGGGTCAGCGGGATCCAGTTCTTCGCGACGACCGACAGTTTGATGGTGGAGATGGCGGAGACGACCAGAAAATCGAGCGACGCCCCCGAAATCCGTTCCATCTGCCCCCGGTCGATCAGGAAAGACTTTCTGGACTTGCGGGCGATTACCTCCAGAATGACACCGCCGATCATGCAGAGCGGGAAAAGGGGGAAACCTTTGACCGGGATGCAGACGGAGATGCCGTAGCCGATCAGGACCGCCAGCCCCACCACCGTGAAGTGCCAGGCCAGGGAGTCGATCGAATCGCTCATGACCGTCTGCCGGCCCGCGATGGGCCGGCTTCCCCGCAGGTGGAATCCCCTCCGCTCGAAGAGGCGCCGGTCCTCGAACGAGCGGACTTCTTTGACATAACCGTGCCGATGCGCCCACTGGATCAGGGCCATCCCGAACACGATCCCGATGATCATCCCGAGCGTCGCGACGGTGAATCCCAGCGCCGCGCCGTCCTCCCACCCGAACGCCTGAAAACTCTCCGCCATTCCCCCGACCGTGCCGTGTCCGCCCTCAAACCCGATCTCCAGCAGATTCCCGAAGGAGGGCGGGACGGCGAACCATTTCGCGAAAAGGAAACCGGCGAGACCGAGACCGACCACGTACTGGCCCCAGGCGAGCAACTGTCCGACAACCAGCTGCGGAAAGGCGAGGCGGACGACATCCCGGATCTTCGGGGTAGCGGTGCCCAGGAAGATGGTCGCGAAGATGACGTTAATCAGAAAACCGGGAATCTTGCCGATGACAGCAGGAACCTTCTCGGGGATCCATTGCCCGCAGGTGGAGAGAATGGCAAGGCCGATGAGCCCGCCGATCACCGAACTCGGCAGATAAAGGCGCTGCAGGATGGGACAGTTGACGCGCAACAGCTTGCCGACAAATAAAAGGGCGCAAAGCGATGAAAAAACGATAATCGCGGTATCCATGAATTCCTTTCCGGGTTTCGATGGCGTTACAGTATATACGTTTCACGCTCTCCCCGAAAGCCGAAAAAGAGGTCAGATCGCGTCCCAAAATCGACTCGCGTTCTTATGGGGATGAAAGTTCATGCGCAAGAACCAGAAACGCCGATGCCGTCCACGTGTAGGCCGGATCGCGGCGGGCCTCGCCGGTCTTTGCGTCGAAGTTTTCCGAGAAGCCGGACTTCATTATGAGCTTGCAGAACTTGAGCGAAATCTCGTCCGCGAGCGCGTCCTCGCCGCAGGCGCGAAGCCCTTCCACCGCGATGAGGGTGGACGGCCCCCAGATCGGGCCTTTCCAGTACCCGTCGGGGTGGTAGTACTTGCTGTTCACTGACTCAGAAGCGAGTCCCCACTCGGTGATGAAACCCTTCTCCTTGATGTCGGCTATCATCCTCGCACGGCATTTCTCGGGCAAACGCTTACCGAGGATGAGCGGCAAACGGGTGACGAGCGATAGCGAATCGCAGTCGAAGCCGCCATCGCACAGCCGCCGCACACGCGGCGCGCCATCCTCATCGAAGAGCGTCTTTACTGTCGCATCGAGCATTTCCCGCGAACGCACGGTCCACTGTGATGCTTCCCCGTCCTTGCCGAGTGTCTTCGCGATATCAGCGAGGCACTCCATCTGAAGAATCAGGAACGCCTGCAGGTCGGGCGTTTCGAGCGGAGGACGGTTCATGCAAATCGCGGTGGAGTTGTCCCACCCCGAATCGCAACCGTCAAGATACTCTGCAATGCCGTTGCGGTCGAAATCGCGGCAGGTCAGCCACCACTCCGTCCACTTGCCGATCAGCGTGTAGGCGGTTTCAAGCCGGTCCTTCGGAAACTCCTTCATGGCGCGCAGCTTCGAGAAAATCCATCCATGAACCGGCGGCTTGACCGCGAGCCAGAAAATCTGCTCGTCGGAGACCATGTCGGGCATCATGCCTTCGGATGACATGAAGTCGAACATGCAGCGGAACTGCTCCCATGCGGCGTCCTGGTCACGGTAGCCGAGGCTGAGCGAATTGATCGCGTGGTCCCAGCTCCAGGTCTTGTTCATCCAGTTGTTGCTCATCAGCATCATGGGGCGCTTGAACATTCCGCGCGGGCCCGCGATGGCTGTCCAAAACAGCACCGCCGCCTCGTGCCGCGCCCACTCGAATTCCTCCGGTACCGAAGGCAACGAGGCGTACATCTTCTCGAAACTCGCCTTCTGGGTAGCTACCGCCTCTTCGAATGTCCCCTTCACTTCCGCGCCGTCCCAGTCTCCGGTATGGATGTCCAGAAGCGCCACTTCGATGCCGTCCTTCGATGGATGCACGCGCACGGTGTTGCCCTGATCGGGATCGCGCACTCCGGTGCGGGTGTCCATCAGAATGCGGTCCGCATTGAAGTGCATATAGTCGACGGTGCGGCCGAAAGCGGACGGGAAGTCGTACTTCTGGCGCGGAAACTGGTACTCGAAGCGGATGTGCATCTCGGGCGACTTCGAACGTACCAGCACCACATCGGGACGCGCGTAGGCGAATTCGATTGTCCCCTTTGCCGTCCGCGCCTCCAGCCAGCCGTCGCGCATCACGCACTCCGTAACCTTGACATCCTGACCATCAACGGAGGGTACGAGGCGGCACACATCCTCCCGCCAAGCGGTACTGACGTTGCGGATCCAGAGTCCGGGATGCGTCTTGAACATGTACTTTCCCTTCTCATGGCGGCCCACGGTCAGGAATGACCCCGGCACGCTGTACGGGAACCCCGGGTTGCCCACGCTTACCGGTTCTGCGGCAGATGCCGCCGTTGCCGCCGCCAAGACGGCGGACCTTACCCATGCCTTCAGTTTTTTGGTCTTGTAGAGTGCTTTTCCCGTCACCATGGACTTTTCCTTTTTTGGTCTGCTGAACGTATTAGGTAATTGCAACTACCTCTGTTGTATGTCAAGGGCATGGTTAACTTGTCATGAATCTGCGAAAGTCCACCCATCTGACGCCTTGCCGCTCCGGGTAATCCTCACCGTCGCACACGAGCGTCGGTCTTTCCGTCATCGCCTCTTCCCTGGCGAAACGCCGTGCCGCCCATTTGCCTTTTAATATACATGCGTCATCCTCTCAACTATGAGAACGTCGTATTTCATACCACTCTATGCCGATATTTTCAAGTAGCACTTGGAAATACCGGTTAACAACTGCATTTCTAAGCTTTGTATCCGCCAACGAAAACCCTTCGGGAGACGAAAAAGCCGAGTACGACACACACAAAGGAAGATTAAACGGTTATAGGACACGAGACAAGCGACATGCGACACGCGGACAACATTCGACAAGCACCCCCTCTTACCTGTTCCCCATTCCCCTTAACTTAACCTTTTAACCCTTTAACCTTACTTCGTGGCCCACCAATCGGCCTGGAACCGGGCCTCTTCAAGGGTATAGCCGTCGCAATCCAACACCCCGGCGAAGGAGATCGCCGTGCCCTGCTGGGCCATCGTGGACTGCTTGAAGACCAGCAGGTAGTTCCGGTAGTATTCACGGCCGTACACCTCGGAGCGGGGAACCGTGTCCAGCGCGGCCTGCGCGAAGGCGCAGGTCCGTCCCAGTCCGAACACGTAGAGCCGGGTCGTGCAAAGATTCTTGGTGTAAAGCCCGTCGGGATCGCCTTGACTTGTCCGCGAGCTCAGATAGGTATCGGAATCGGTCTTGCCAAGCCCCATATCGCAGCCGAGGTTCCGAAAGGCTTCAGAACACTTCGCGGGATTCAGGATGGCCACCGGCGAGCCGTTCGTCAGAATCGAGGGGTAAAACGCCGTCATATCACCCCGGAGGCCGGGGCCGCCGTTCACCAGCGGCATATTCCCGTCACCGACCGTGAAACCGAGCGCGCTGGACTGGCCAGCCGTGTAGTTGTGCAGGACGTAATTCGAGATGCCGACCTTTTTGAAGGCCTCCACGTCAGCGGATTTCAGATAGTAGATCCCGAGTTTGTCCGCCAGCGTATCGGTGATCCCCTGATTCTGCTTGCGCTGCTCATCCAGAGTCGCCTGATCGGAACTCTCGGCCCCCTCTCCGTTCGCGTTGGTGATTTTGGAGACCATCTTGGGACCGCGATAGATGCCGGGAATGGCGTCCATCGTGTTTTTGGTCCAGTCGTAGGTGCCCTCCGAACCGGTCCAGGACCCGCCCCCGCCGACATCCAGCAACGACTCCAGTTTCGCGAACGAGCCGACCTGCTGATCGTTGGAAAGGATATAGGTCTCCACCGCGCGCTGGAGATTCTGCATCGCGGAAATGTTCACCTTCTTCGCGGCCCGTTTCCGCAGATCCACAAACTTCGAGATCGCCAGCGACGAGATGATCGCCAGAATCACGATCACCATCATCAGCTCAATCAACGTGAAACCCGATTTTTTCACTCCTTATCCCTCCACCACCTTGCCTATAACGTGCCGTCCAGCCACAAGACTTCTCAACCCTCAACGCTCAAC
>DBXN01000081.1:1030-4537 GCA_002309585.1 Verrucomicrobia bacterium UBA1211 | reverse complement strand
TCCAGCACACCGGCGAACTCGGCGACCGTGGAGGACGCCGAACCGGTTCCGGTTGAGCGCAGGCGGAAGAGCAGGATATACTGGCGGTAATACTCCGGTGGGATCGTCTCGCTGTACGGCGCGCTCTCCAGTCCGGCGTTCGATTTGCCGATGATCGAGCAGGAAGACCCCAGCCCGAACGCCAGCAGCGGACCGCCCGTCGCGCGGGCTTCCGCTTCCGCCTCGCTGTCGGTATAACCCTGTCCCCAATTCGCCGTCGGCAGGAGCTCCTGTCCGAAATCCTGATATATCACCCGCCCGAAATCGGTTTTGGGTGTAACCGCCGCGAACACCATCCCGTTCGTCACCGTGCGGGCGATGCAGGCGGAGAGGTCGGGGTGCAGACCATCCGCCGCCTGCGGAACCGTGTTGTCGTCCCCGCGCCCGTAGTATTGAAACGGATAGCCGGTGGCGTAGGTGTTGTGGCGCATCACATAGTCCATCCCGATCCGGCGGAGCGCCTTCGCCTCGGCCTCGCTCACGTGGTAGAGACAGAGAACCGACGCCAAATCCTCATGGATGCCCTTGTTCTGGAGATCAACCGTCTCCCGCGTCAGCGAACCCAGCGTGACCGGCCCACGATAGAGTCCGCCGACCGACTCATTGGAACTCACGGCGTTAAAATCGAACCCGCCGCTTCCCGTCTGCGCCGCCGTCCCCTCATCGATCAGACTGTCCAGCCGGTTCAGCGCCTTGCCGTCGTTCAGCGTCAGGTAGGTCTCAATCGCGCGCCCGATCGTCTGCTGGTTCGCGATGGAGACCTTACGGGCCGCCTGACGGCGCATCGCCCCGAATTTGGAAACCGCTAGCGATGAGATGATCGCGAGGATCACAATCACCATTACCAATTCAATCAACGTGAAACCCGATTTTCTCACTCCGTATCCCTCCAAAAGCGAAACCCAAGATGCCTTTATCAGATAAAACGAAGGAAATCCCCCACGGGTTCACGAAAAGAGTTGAGGGTTGAGCGTTGAGCGTGTGACACATCGGAATCAGACTTCCGTTCCCGTTCCCCTTAACTTAACCTTTTAACCCTTTAACCTTATTAATCTTTTAACTCTTATCGGGGAAGGGATGGGGCGAAAGACGGGACTCGAACCCGCGACAGCCAGATCCACAATCTGGAGCTCTACCGACTGAGCTACTTTCGCCACGGCAAAAAAAAGACAAAGGGCTGAAAAAATGGCTCCGGTGGCTGGATTCGAACCAGCGACCAATTGGTTAACAGCCAACTGCGCTACCGCTGCGCTACACCGGAATGATCGGTCCTATCAACCTACCCTTTGTCGTTCAAAGTGGCGCATACTATAGCGCATCGGATTTTCGAAGTCAAGGGCCATTCGTAACTTTTTTTTGAACCCGAGCAACCCGTCACACCCCCACTTTCGACTTTGACCCGTCGCCCTTTTTTCGGTATAGTATACACAAACAATCGGAAAGATTGTTTTGTGTTCAATCATCACTCAACAGAGGAACGGAAACGATGGCTACGACGTCCAGGTATGCACAGGTGTTCGCTTGCCTTATGGCGGCTGGAATGGGTCTTCAACTTTTGGTCGGCGCAACGGGTTGCGCCACGGCCGGAAAGTGTTCAAAATGCCCGTGCGGGCAGAAAGAGGTAAAACAGATGACAAACGATGCGTTCTACAAAGACGGCAAATTCGACACGGCTGCGGCGAAGCAGGCCTATTTCGACATGTTCAAGCGTTTCGGCTATCCGATCTTCCCCTCGTTCCAGAAAGACGACGACTATTTCTGGGTCCTGGATTTCAAACAGAACGACTTCACGAAAATCGGCATGGGCGGCGTGATCTTCGTCAATGAGAAGGCCGAGGGCTACTTCGTACACGACATCTTCCTGCTGCCCAACCAGGCGATCGCGGAGCACCGCCACCTGGCCACGAAGGATGCGGACGGCAAGCCGATCCGCTGCAAGATGGAGTCCTGGGTCGTCCGCAACGGTTCCGTCTACGGCTTCTCCGAGGTCGGTGAGCCGAACCTGGACAAGTTCCCCGAGGTGAAGGCGTTGCTCTCCGCCAAACAGCTCCCCCACCTGAAGTCGGTCCATGTCGAGAAGTGGATCCCGGACGGCAAAGCCCACAAGCTGCCGAAGGACGAGACCTGGCACTTCATGTTGGCGGGCCCGGAAGGCGCCATCGTCACCGAGGCGGCGACCTACCATGACGGCAACGGGCTTCGTTTCTCGATCCCCAGCGCGCAATTCTAACCCCTTCTTGCGCTGCGGACGCCGCCCGGCATCCGCAGCGCCTCAACTCGAAAGGAACTTACGAAAATGACTTACAATCACACGGGTATCCCTGTTTACGAAAAAGCCGACAACATGGTTTTCATCGAGTCGCTGAAGGTGTGGATCACCGATGCGGCGTCACACCCCTATAAAATCGAGTACCTCTATTTCGAGCCGGACAGCCCGATGGCCGCCGCCATCCAGGACGAGACGCACGTCGCCTACGTGGTGGATGACATCGAAGCCGCCATCGTCGGCAAGAGCGTCCTTTGGCCGATCTGCCAGCCCGCCCCGTCGATGAAGATTGCCTTCATCTATGACGAAGGCCTGCCGGTTGAACTGATCCAACTCATGTAAAGGGGACCGACCATGGCGATGAAGAAATTCCTGAATGATCCCGCGAACCTGACCACCGAACTGTTGGAAGGCCTGGCCGCCTGTTACAAAGACAAGGTGAAGCTGGTGAACGAGCGCATCATCGTCCGCGCCCAGCCCAAGTGCCCGTGCAAAGTCGCAGTCATCACCCTCGGCGGTTCCGGCCACGAGCCGGCGCTCTCCGGGTTCGTCGGCGAAGGCATGCTTGACGCCAGCGTGGTGGGCGACATCTTTGCGGCGCCGGGCGCGCCGAAACTCTTTGAGGCGATGGAGCTGTTCCAGCGGCCGGCGGGCATCCTGCTTGTGACGCTGAACCACAACGGCGACCGCATGAGCGCGAACAAGGCGCTGCGCATGGCCCAAAAGGCCGGCATCCTCGTGAAAGAGATCGTTGTCCATGAAGATATCGCGCAGGGCGTTGACGCGCCGATCGAGGACAAGCGCGGTCTCGGCGGGTGCATCCCCCTGATCAAAGTCGTCGGCGCCGCCGCGGAGGCGGGCCAGTCGCTCGACCAGGTCTGGGCGTTGGGCAGCCGGTTCAACGACAACATCGCGACGCTCTCCGTCGCGCTGCGTACCGCGACCCACCCGCAGAACGGGGCGGAAATCGGTACGATCGGTGAAGGCGACATGGAGATCGGTATGGGTCAGCACGGCGAGGGCGGCGGCGGGATCATGCCGGTCAAGAGCGCCGACGAGACGGCCGCGATCATGTTGGAGCGGCTCATGCAGGCCACGAAGCTCGCCTCCGGTGACCGCGCCTTCCTGATCATCAACGGGTCGGGCGCGACCACGGGCATGGAGCAGCTCATCGTCTACCGCCGCGCCGCGAAGATCATGGA
>DBXN01000081.1:612-934 GCA_002309585.1 Verrucomicrobia bacterium UBA1211 | reverse complement strand
GCCCCCTACTGGGTTTGCAACGGCTAGAAACACGGAGGGAAGGTGGTTGAAGGACGGCCGCGGGCAAGCGGCGTCCTCAACCCCCGGCCTCCGGCAAGCGAGCGGTGGACACCATGACAATCGACGCATTCAAACAGGCGTTTGCGGCCGCGCGGGACGCGGTTGCAGCGAACGAGAAGCACTTTTCCGAACTTGACGCGGCGACCGGCGGCGACGGCGACCACGGTACCGCCATCGTCGCGGCGATGGGTGCCATCGCAAAGGCCGACGGAGCCGATTTCAAGACCCTGATCGCAGCGATGGCCGAGCAGCTGGAGACCGA
>DBXN01000081.1:136-484 GCA_002309585.1 Verrucomicrobia bacterium UBA1211 | reverse complement strand
GCGACCCGCGCGCGGGTCGGCGGGAAGACCCTGATGGATGCCTTGATCCCGGCGACCGAGGCGCTTTCCGCCGCGAAGGCGGAAGGGATCCCGGCGATGTTCGCCGCCGCAGCCGAAGCCGCCGCAAAGGGCGCGGAGGCGACCTGCGGCATGAAGGCGACATTTGGCCGCGCCAAGAATCTGGGAGACCGTTCGATCGGCCCCATGGACCCCGGCGCGGCATCGATGGCCTGTGTGTTCACAGCCCTTGCCTCGGCATTGAAAGGGTAAGGGCAACCACTTTTCGACTTTTGATTTCGGAGAACCAAAGGATAAGGATACGACCATGGCGGATACGGATGATTTGAG
>DBXN01000081.1:0-126 GCA_002309585.1 Verrucomicrobia bacterium UBA1211 | reverse complement strand
GATTACGGCCTGAACGTGAAGACGGAAAACGAGGGATTCTATCTGAAAGGGGCCAACCATTTGGATTGGGGTATGAAGAGCCGGTTGAGCCGCATCTTCAACCCGGAAACGGGACGCAGCGTGATG
>DBXN01000157.1 GCA_002309585.1 Verrucomicrobia bacterium UBA1211 | reverse complement strand
CATCGAAGTTCATGATGGTTGAAAACGACAGCGGCAATTGTAAATCCTACCGTTATCGATGTGGCAAGGCCGCCTCGGCCTTGCTGCAAGGGCGAGGGCACCCTTGCCACATCACGTTTTGCAACTGTCTCAACTTTTCTTGTGCGCGCGGGTGAGTTAGCCCGCGTTCCGCTTCACGTTGTTTTTACCAGTTGTATCGGTTGTTTCCCGATCTCGGTCGGCATGGGTGAAAAACACAGGAGATGCGCCGTATGGCAACTGGACTTTGTGGCGGCGTGAAATTCCATAATGGCTTACTTTCACAATTCCACAATTTCTATCTGTAGCTTGCCGTTCTGCCAGACGACTTCGGTTGAAGGGAAATGGGCAANNAACGGGGACGTTGCCCCTCCCTCAACTGCCCCGCCCCACGCATCCGTGGTGCGGGGTGTGGAGGGCGGGCGAGGGATCGACCACCTGGCACTCCGCGCCGTGGTGGATCTCCATCAGTTCGCCGCCGAAGGACTCCTTGAACGTGGCGGAGGCGACTTCGCCGATCGGGTGCAGTTCCGCGCCGTGGTTCACGCAGAGTACGTGTGTCGCATGACCCGTCACCACGCTGAGGTTGTGCGAGACCATCATGACGGTCATGGTTTCGGTCAGCCGGCTGAAGAGGTCATGGAGTTTACTGGCGTGTTCCGGATCGACATTCGCGACCGGCTCGTCCAGCAGCAGCAGNNGTTCCGATCCGCCCGCCAATGCCTGGGCGATCATGACCCGTTGCCGCTCGCCGCCGGAGAGTTCCGCGAAGGAACGGTTCTCGAATCCCGCGAGTTCGACCCGTTCCAACGCTTCGCCCGCCGCCCGCCGATCCTCGCGGGAATAAAAACCGAAGCGGTTTTTGGCAATCCGGCCCATCAGGACCACCTCGCCGACTGAAACGGGGAAGCGGCTGTCGAACGGAAGCGACTGGGGAACGTAGCCGATGCGCGTCCGGACGGCGGCGGGGTCGGAACCGAAGACGAGCACCTTTCCGTATTGGGGCGTCAGTTCGCCGAGAATGATTTGGAGCAGGGTGGTTTTCCCGCCTCCGTTGGGACCGACGACCGCGACAAGGGAATGGGGCTGGACCGAGAAAGAGACGTTATGCAGGATCTCTTGGTCTCCCCGCGCGAAACAAAGGTCGGTGATCTGGATGGGTGGCGTTTCCATAGGCGGATTAGAGGAGGGTGGGCTGGGCGACTCCCGTGCGGTTGTGGAGGTGGGTGATGGCGAGCGCCAGCGCGTCGGCGGCGTCGTTCTGGGGTTCGCTCTCCAGATGCAGGAGCACCTTCACCATGTGCTGGATCTGCTCCTTCTGGGCACTGCCGTATCCCGCGACCGCCATTTTGACCTTCCGGGGCTCGTACTCGTACACAGGAATCGCGTGGCGGGCGCATTGCGCCAGGACGACCCCGCGGGCATGCGCGAGGATAAGCATGGTCTTGACGTTCTTCGCGTAAAAGATGCCCTCGATGGCGACGGCGGTCGGCGCGTGCTCCGTGATCAGCCGTTCGATCTCATTCTGGATGAACACCAGGCATTGGGTGAGCGACCGCACCGGCGGATTCCGGATCGTGCCGTAATAGACCGGGACCATCTGCGATCCGACCGCATCCAGAATCCCGATCCCGCTTGAACGCAGGGAGGTGTCGATACCCATGACGCGGAGTGTGTCTGCCGGTGTCACAATCGCATTCCTTCGGTCAGTTCATCAGACTGTGGAGCGGGGCGGGGATGTGCCCGCCGCGGTTGACGAAATCGTCCGCGCCGGTCGGGCAGGTCGGCTGGGTGATGACGCCCGAACCGAAGAGGCCGCCGAAATCGACGAAATCGCCCGGCTTCGCATCGGGGACCGGAATGACCCGGACGCCGGTCGTCTTGCGGCTGGTGATGCCGATCGCCGATTCGTCCAGGATGATGCCCGCGATCGTCTCGGCTACCGTGTCGCCCGGCAGGAGGATCATGTCGAGGCCGACCGAACAGACCGCCGTCATCGCCTCCAGTTTCTCCAGCGTCAAAGTTCCGTCCGCGACCGCCTTCGAGAGGGCGTGGTCCTCCATGACCGGGATGAATGCGCCCGAAAGGCCGCCGACCGAACTGGAGGCGAACGATCCGCCCTTCTTGACGGCGTCATTCAGCAGCATCACCGCAGCGGTCGTGCCGGGCGCGCCGATGTTCCGCACGCCCATCGTCTGGTAGATCTCGCCGACGGAATCCCCCACGCGCGGGGTAGGGGCGAGGGAGAGATCCACCACGCCGAACGGGATGTCCAGCCGGGTGGCGACCTCGCGGCCGATCAATTCGCCCGTCCGCGTCACGCGGAAGGCGGTGTGCTTGATCTCCTCGGCGATCTCGTTCAGCGTCACATCCGGGTCATGGAGCGTGAGCCGTTCCACCGCGTGTTTCACCACGCCGGGGCCGCTGACGCCCACATTGATCACGCACTCCGGTTCGCCGGGGCCGAGCATCGCACCGGCCATGAAGGGGTTGTCTTCGGGCATGTTGGCGAAGACGACGATCTTGGCGCATCCGAAACCGCGCGTGTCGCGGGTGATGGCGGAGGTCTTCACGATCTGCTTCGCCAGCATCAGCACCGCGTCCACATTGATGCCCGCCTTGGTCGTGCCGACATTGAAGGAGGAGCAGACCCGGTGGGTTGTGCGCAACGCCTCCGGCAGCGATTCGATCAGGGTCCGCTCGCCGGGCGTCATGCCCTTCTGGACCAGGGCGGAGAAGCCGCCGAGCAGGTCGATCTTCACCGTCTCCGCCGCCGCGTCCAGCGCCTGGCAGACCCGGACCGCCGTCTCGACGGTATGGCCTTCCAAGAGCAGACTGACCGGCGAGACCGCGATCCGTTTGTTGACGATCGGCAGACCGTATTTGTCGCTCACCTCGTTGCAGGTCCGGACGAGGCTGCCCGCCTTCTCCACAATGCGGTCATAGACCGCCTTCACCAGCCGGTCGGGGTCGCGGTTGGCGCAGATGTTCAGGTTGATGCCCAGGGTGACCGCGCGGACATCGAGGTTCTCTTCACGGACCATCCGGATCGTGGAGAGGATATCTTGGCGTGTAAGCATGGTTGACCTCCCGTTACTTCAGCAGGGATTTGATCGGCCCGATCTCGTTCGTGGCGCGGAAGATGTTCTCGTGGCAGAGGATCGCCGTCAATCCGATCGCGCTCATCGCCTCGCGGAATTCGGATTGGAGCTGGCGCAGCGCGATCGTCTCCGGGATCGCCACCTTGGCGATGTAGACCACCGCGTCGTGATCGCGCTCGACGACCCAATCCTCAATGTTGATCGCGTGGTCGCCCAGGAAGGTGGTGATGGCGAGGATCGTACCGGGCTTATCCATTCCGCGCGTCATCACGACATACCGAGGCGCCTCGTTCACTTCGGGTTCCGGCAGCTCCTCGCACGCCAGAACCGTCACGGCCGCCTCGGCGTCCAGCGAGCCGATCAACTGGTTCCGCAAGGCCTCCGCGGAGACCGCATCGGGATGTTCGGAGGTGAAGATCAGGTGGAAGAAGCCCGAGACGACGGTCTGGCGGATATGCTCGATGTTGCCGTCCAGCGCGAAGACCACTTGGGTGACGTTCCGGAGAAGGCCCACGCGGTCATGGACCAGGACTGATGTCACGAAACGCTTTGTTTGAACACGTTCGGCCATAGCGCCTCCCTAAACTTCAAAGGCGTTTGCCGATGCAAACGCCTTTGAAAGATGGAGCCAACTAAGGGATTCGAACCCGTGACCTGATCATTACGAATGATCTGCTCTACCAGCTGAGCTAAGTTGGCTAAATGCCTTTGATCCGTTTGGCACCCTCTAGGGGAATCGAACCCCTCTTTCCAGGATGAGAACCTGATGTCCTAGCCGATAGACGAAGAGGGCAAGGTACCCGGATCGGTATGGTGCATCCGGAGGGACTTGAACCCCCACGCCTCTCGGCATAAGAACCTGAATCTTACGTGTCTGCCAATTCCACCACGGATGCAAAAAACGGTGCATATTATGGCATAATGCCCCCGTGCCGTCAACCCCCCAAATGATTTTTTTGCAAAAAACTGCCTTACGGGTCAGGGGGAGGAGAGGGCTTTGAGGAGGAAGATGGGCGCGTAGAGGGTTTCGCTGTACCAGAGGTGGGCGAAGTAGAGGCCGATGGGTTCGGACGGAAGGGTTTCTGGATGCTGGCGGTAAGGGGCGATGAATTGGGCGGCCCGCTGGAGGGCGGGTTTGGCTTCGGGGTAGGGGGCGAGGGCCGCGATGCAGCGGGCGGTGAAACAGAGGTAGTCGGTTTCGGAATCGGCGGAACCCCAGCCGCCCGAGGCGTGCTGGTGCGCGAGCAGATATTGGCGGGTTCGGGCGAGGAAGGGGAGCGGTTCACCGGCGAGATGTTCCAGCACCACAGCGGAGCCGTAAATCGGCGCGCACCAATCAGCCGACCGCTGGTCGCCGAACCAAAGCGGCAGAAAGGCGCCGTCCGGACGCTGGACATCCCGCAGGAAGCGGATACAGCGGCGCATCGTCCGGCGAACCTCTTTCTGAAACGGCGGGGGCAATGCGGGTGCGTAGAGCGCGAAGGCTTTGTAGGCGTGGGCCGTGAGGTCGGGACAACTCCGGTCGAAGGGGAGTTTACCCCAACCTTTGCAGAAGGTGGGAAATCCGCCGTCCCGGTTCTGAAGGCGCAACAGCCAGCGTAGGCCGGCGCAGACGGTCGGCGAGGCGGGTTCGCCCAATGCGTGGAGGGCGATGAGGGCGGCGGGGGTGTCGTCCGCGTCGGGGACGCCGCCCGAATGGGTGGTCCAGGCCCATCCGCCCGGTTCCGAACGGGTGAAGGGGTGGAGCGTCCGGGTCTGATGCCGCCGCAGGAGGTCCCGGTAGTGGCGTTTCTCCTCGGCATCCAGATGGGGCGCGAGGGCGGATAGGGCGAGGGAGGTGACCCATTGGCGCAGATCCCGGTCGATCGGCCAGGAGCCGTTCTCCCGTTGCGTGTCGAGCAGGAACCGGAGGGCGCGGCGGGCGACGGGATGATCGGCCAGTCCCGCCGCGCAGAGACAGAGCGCGACAAAACCGGTCAGGGGCGCGGCCTCCAGAAATCCGCCGTCTTCGGGCTGCTTGTCGGCCAGCACACGGAGGGCTTTCGGTTTCGCGCGGGCGCGGAGGCGGGAGATGAATCCCGTTCCGGTATGGGCCAGTTGCGCGAGGCCGATGGCGATCAGGGCGGGAATGGCGTAGCTGACGACGGGCAGCCGGAGGTATCGGAACAGCCCTTCGGGAATCAGGACGGCCTCAAAGGGGAAACGGGGCATCGTTCGCCAGGCGCGTTCCGCATCGGGGAAGAAACCGGCGGCGGTCGCCAGGGCGAGGAGCGGCACGGAGAAAGTCAAATCCTTACCGTAGGCGGCGAGAAGACCCTTGCGGACAGCCGGGAAGTCCAGACCGCCGAGGCGCGTTTCGAGAAACCGCCGGGCGGGTTGGAGTCGGTCCGGCGGGGTGCCGGTCCGGGTGAGGGCGACGTAGGCGAGGAAGGTCGCGGTGAGGTTGGCGGGCGACTCCGGCGAGTCGCCGTACAGCCCTTCCGCGTCGGCATGGGTCAAGAGCCAGGCGCGGGCGCGGGCGACCGGTTCGGCGTGCGCCTGCGGATCGGCGAGGTGGAGGGCGATCAGCGCGACGGCGGTGGAGATGGCGGAGTCGGAGAGTCCGCTGGTGAAGTAACCGTCCGGATCGCGCCGGGCGAGCAGATGGCGGATCAGCGCGTTCATGCCGTCAACCCCATCGTGAGCAGACCGTAGACCGTGTACTCCAGATCGCCGGCGGGGTCATCGGGCGTCGCCGCGAAGAGACCCGTCTCGCGGAAACAGGCGTAGAGAAACGGCCGCATCGAAAGGCGCGGCGGACAGCGGTGGACCTGGAGCGCGAAAGCGGCGGTGGCGGTCGAGAGCAGATCGCCCTGCGGCGCGGCGGGAATCGCCTTGAACGAGCCGTCCGGCTCCTGGAGGTCACGCAGCGATTCGGCGGTCTGACGCAACGCGTCGCCCGTGAGCAGAAAGAGGGCGGCGGCGGTCGCGTTGACGGCGGGCGCCGCGTCGCTCGGCACGTTGGCGTAGCCGGCGGGACCGGCGCGGTAGCGCGAGAGGTCGGACGGGGAGACGGTCTGGCCGAAATCCCGCAGGAGGGTGGTGATCAGGAAACGGGCGTAGGGCGCGTCGGGATCGCCCTGCGGGTAGGCCGAGGCGGGCAGGGCGCGCAGGGCCGCGAAGTGTTCCGGGCGGACGGGAAGCCGGAGCAGACGTCGGATCCGGATCGCGGCGGCGGCGTGGACCGCGTTGAGCGAGGCGGGGGCGATCGCCTCGACTGCGCGCCGGCAGGCCTTCCGGTCGATCTTCGCCCGGAGCAGCCGCGCGAGGAGCAGCGCGAAAAAGGTGTAGTAGAGATCGCCCCGTCCGCCGCGTCCACGAAAGAGTCCGTCCGCCATCTGCGCGGCCTCGACCTCATACCGGATGGCGCGGACCACTTCTGGCACCATCCGCCGCGCGCCTTTCTGAAGGGTTCGGTAGAAGGTCCAGTCAAACATCGGTCAGCACCTTTCCGATCAGCCGGTAGAGGAGGATCTTCAGGGCGGGATCGGTGAGGGGTTCCAACGCGGCGTAGGCGCGGGAGCGATAGTCCCGGTAGGCGTCGGCGATGATGGCGCGGGCCGCTTCGCGCGGAAGCGAGCGGGCCTGCATGACGCCATCGACGGCGGAGGCGGGATTCGGCGTTTCGTCATCCAGATCGTCCCGCAGCTGGAAGGCGATGCCGAAAGCGTCCGAGAAGGTTTCGAGCAGGTCGCGGTGCTCCTCCAAACCGTCCGCCGCGATCGCGCCCAGCAGCAGCGCGACACGGAAGGCGGGGACGGTCTTCAACCGGTCAATCGCCAGACAGGTCTCAAGGTCACGGGGCTGACCGCTGGTTTCGAACTCCAGCGACTGCCCGAGCGTCAGTTCACAGTGGGCGCGGGCGGCTTCCGCAAGCATGGCGGTCCGTTGTCCGGCGGGAAAGTCGGCGTGCGCGAGAAGCCGGTACCCCTCACCGAGCAGGAAATCTCCCGCGTTCAGCGCGGCCGCGAGGCCGATCTGCCGGTGGAGCGTCGGTTCGCCGTAGCGGGTGTCATCCGCATCCTCGATGTCATCGTGGATGAGCGAGGCCTTGTGGAAGCACTCAATCGCGAGCAGGACCGGCTCCAGTCCGGAAGGAAAGTCGGGCTGGCGGCTCAGCACCCGGTAGAGGGATGCCGCCAGCAGGGGACGGTAGTGGCGGCCTTGGGAGAGAAGGTGGAGGAGTTCGGTTTTTGGGAAGTGTTCCGTCGGCCGCTCATCGAACTGCAGGAGCCGGTTGAGGGGCTTGGGCTGAAAAAACGCCTCCATTTTCTTCGCGAGGTCGGAAAAGATGGGCAGCGGGAGAGGAGCCGTTTCGGGGATGGCCAGGACCTCGTCCAGCAGCGCCGTATCGGGTTGGGTGTCGCGGCAGCCGTCGGTCAGGAGCGGCACGCCGATACCGGGGATGCCGTGACGAAACATCGCGGGGAAGGTCTTCTCCATCGATTCCAGACAGGAGACGCCGATGACGGCCTGGATAGCGCCCTGTTCGACCCATCCGCTGACGCTGGAACTGGATTCGGAGACCAGCACCGGGATGCCGCGCGCCTCCGCCGTTTCGGTGATTGCGGGAATCCGGCATTCGCCGCAGGCCTGGCAGAGCAGTCCCATGTCGTCACGGGGGGCGCGGCACCGGTCGTGGTTCCGCAGGCAGATCGGCAGGAGCAGCAGCCGTTGGTCATACGGGAAGGAGGCGAAGACGGTCTCCCACAGGCTGTTGTTGAAAAGGATGATGGCGTAGTGGTCGTAACCGGCGTCCGTCAGGCCGAGACGTGCGAGCAGGCGCGATGCCTGTTCCCGCAACTGGGGGAGGGTGAACGGCGGGATCATCTTCCCCTCGGCGATCATCTGGCGGGCGGTTTCGCGGATACGTGCCCGGATGGCGGGATCGGACGGAACCTGTTGTTTCTGGTCGGCCGCCGGGGTCATCCGTATGCTCCGAATCCGAAGAAGTAGGACCGTTTCATCAGCCGGTAGACCAGCGAACGTTCGGGGATCTCATCGCCCGGGAGATCGTGGCAGATCAGGGGTTCACGCTGGGCGAGGCCGGAGAGGAAGGCGCGGCCGGAGGAGTCCTGCACGTTCTGTTCCGTCAGGAACCCTCCCAGCTCCTGCGGCTTCTCCATCAGGATGCACTTCCGGCCTGTCTGGATGGAGAAGGCGCGTAGCCGGCCGAGGAACGGATCGGATTGGAAGGCCGCTTCGAGGTTGGACGCATCCGGGGCGAGGCGGGTGCCAGCGGTCTGGATGATCGGGCAGAACTCCACCGCGCCGTTCGGGGCGATGTGGTGGGAGAGTCCCATCGCGCCGGGGCAGACCGCCCTTCCGTCCGCATCCCAGTAGGCGTCGATGATGAAGAGGTTGGCGCGGCACCGCTGTTCGACGATGAAACGGCGGAGGGCGAGAATCCGCTCCCGGTCCAGCGCGTTGCCGGTGTCCGGATCGTTGCCGCAGGGGCGGTAGATGTAGTACCAGATATAGTGGACCCCTTCCTTCACGAGGAAATCCAGATATTCGGTACTCACCAGCTCGTCGAAATTTCGCCGGTTGATGCTCGCCGCGACACCGGTGAAGAGTCCCGCTTTGACACAGGCTCGCAGACCCGCCAGGGAGCGGGCGAAGACATCGTTCTGGCCGCGCCGGATACGGGATTCCGTCTCCAACCCCTCAATGCTGATGAGCGGGGTCACGTTGCCGCACGCCGCGAGGCGGGCGGCGGTCTCGTCGGTCAACATCGTCCCGTTGGTGAAGAGCTGGAAGTAGGCGTCGGGGTGGGTTTCGAAGAGGGTGAAGAGATCGGGATGGAAGAAGGGCTCCCCGCCCAGGATACCGAAAAAGGCGGAGCCGTACCGGCGGGCGCAGGCGATGATGCCATCCAGTTGCGAGAGGGAGAGGGTCTGGGGCGGATCGGAAGGGGTGACCCAGCATCCCCGGCACCGCAGGTTGCAGCGGTTGGTGATGGAGAGCATGAGGAATGCCGGGAAGAAGGGCTTGTTCTTTCGCTGCCGCCGTTCGAAAGACTTGACCGCTTTCCGCCCGTTCCAGGCGAACCGCAGGAGGTTGCGCTGGACGCGGAAGGAACAGCCACGGGCGATACGGAAGAGCGCGGCGGCGATCATCGGGTCAATCCTCCTTGAACAGACGCAGTTTCCGGTGCTTCAGCCGTTCCCGGAAGGCCGCCTGATCCATTGGCTCCGGTTTGACGGGCGTATCCAGCGCACCGTTAAGGCGGGGCTCTTCCGACTTGGGAAAGATGATCGCGTTTTGCGGACAGATCCGCGCGCAGGCGGGACAGTCCGTCTTGCAGTGGTCGGGCTGGCTGACCCTGACCGATCCACCGTCGGCCGCGTAGACGCCGAAGAGACAGAAATCCGCGCATTTCCCGCATTGGACACAGCGCACGGAATCGATCACGGGGAACCACGGAATCCACTCCGTCGGTGGGGCGGGATTGCAGACCGTGGGGGTGACGGGAATCGCGCGGATGGCCGAGAGGATGGTTTCGAGCGGTTCGGTTCGGAGGTCCAGACAGCGGGCGGCGCCCGGGAACATCGCCCGGACCGCCCGCGGCTGGCAGGCCAGAATGATCTCCGCCTCGGCGATCTGCCGGGCGGTTTCCGGGTCCTTGGCGGAGACGAAACAGAGGTCCGGCAGCGCCACGCAGGGAATCGCGGATTCCGCGCAGGCGGCGAGAACCGCGTCAAGCCTCTCCTGCGCGATCCGTCGATAGGCGTGGCACTGGCAGAGGATCACGCTCATGACTGCTTCAGATCGAAAGCCATCAGCGTTTCGCCGCGCCGGATATAGAGCACCTTGTCCGAGATCACGGGATGGCACCAATGCTCGTTCGCGCCTTCGGTGATCTGGAAGCGGGAGATCTCCTCCGCGCCCTTTTCCGGGACGGGTTTGGCCAGGATCACATTTCCGCGGGAGTTGTCGTAGATATAGAGCAACCCTTCCGCCGTGATGATCTGCGCCAGGCGGGTATTCTCCACGGGACCGTGGTAGAGGGTCTTGCCGGTCTCCAGGTCGATGCAGGCGAACTTCTGGGCGTTGTGGGTCGTCTCGTAGAGCTTGTTGTCCAGAATGACGAACCCGTGGTGCTGCGACGCCATGTCAAAGTTCTTCCAGAGGATCTTGACCGCGCTGGCGTTCTCATTCAGCTCCATCATCAACCCGCCCTGGTTGTAGCCGTTGCTCATCAGAATCTTCCCGTCCAGATAGGCGAGGGAGTTCGCGATGATACCCCACCGGCGGATGTTCCGGCCGCTGTCCAGCTCATCCTTCACGTTGACCTTCCAGACGATGGCGCCGTCCTCGGGATTGATCCCGAAGAGAAAGTCGGTGGTGGCGCCCAGCAGCTGGCGGACACCCTTGTGGGTGATCAGCGTCGGCGAGACGTAGGCGGAGGGGTTGTTCAGCGTCGGCGACTTCCAAATCAGGGAGCCGTCCTTAACGGAGAGGGCGACCACGGCGGTTTCGTTGCCGCCGACGGTATAGTAGACCGCACGGTCATCCACGGCGGGCGATTCGGCGGTGCCCCAGTTTCCGGTTTTGCCGCCGTACTCCTTTTTCGCCTCCACCTTCCACAGAATCTTGCCGCTCTTCGCGTCAATTTTCACAACTTCGCCGCTACCGCTGATGACATAGAGCGCGCCGTCCCGGAAGGTCGGCGTGGTACGCACGTTCGGGTATTGACCGCTCCAGGCGTTCCCGTAAACGGTCTGCCACTGGCGCTCGCCCTTCTTGTTCAGGCAGGTGATCTTCTCGATCCGGTTGTTGTCCTCATTCCGCTCGACGCCGGTGGTGTAGAGGAAATCCCCGACGGCGGTGACGGAGGCGTAGCCGAATCCGATGCCCTCCGTTTTCCACAGCCGGGCGGGGCCGCCCTCCGGCCACGCCTTCAACAGTCCCGTTTCAGGGTATGATCCCAAGTGTCCCTCGCCCCGGAATTGGGTGACATCGGCGCCCTGAATGATCAGTCCCGCGCAGCACCATCCCATCGCTAGCCATGTCTTTCTCATCGTGTTTTCCTCCGTGTTGAATGACCGGTTTTACTTCTTTTCTCTGATATCGAAAGCCGCCAGCGCGTTGCCCCGACGGACGTAGAGGATGCCGTCACTGATGACCGGGTGGGACCAGTGTTCCCGAGTTCCGAAGCGGATCTGGAAGCGGCTGACCACTTCGAAGGTCTCTCCGGGCTTCAGTAACGCGATCGTCCCGCGTTTCTCCTCGTAGATGTAGAGCAGACCGTCTGCGTAGATGATGATGCCCTTTCCGCGACGTTCCCACGGCTGCTCGTAGATGGTTTTGCCGGTCTCCCAATCCAGGCAAATCCAGTTGCCCGAGTCATTGTTGATCCAGCTGGAACCGTAGATTTTGCCATCCACCTCCACCATGCCGTCATGGTGCGGATCGAGCACCTTGCTGTTCCAGAGTACCTTGACGCCCTTCTTCTCCGGCAGCAGCTCGTACATTACGCCGCCCTGGTCGTATCCCGCCGAGACGAAAAAGCGGTTGCCCTTGACGATCGGGGGGTTGCAGTTGATTCCCTGGCTGCGGGAGGGTCGCGCGTAGGTGGCGTAATCGGTGTCCCAGTAGACCTCGCCCGTGGCGGGGTTGACGCCGGTGACTTTTTTCGCGGTCATCAGGATCAGCTGGTCCTCGCAGAAGACCGGCGAGACATAGGCGCAGCGGTCATTGTTGGAGGGGGTTTCCCAGACAACCGATCCGTCCTCCAGCTTCAGCGCGACGGCCAACGCCTTCCGTCCGCAGACGGTGACGAACACCTTGCCGTCCTTCACCACAAGCGATTCCGCCATGCCCCAGGGACCGAATCGGGTCTCGTAGGTTTCAGCGAGGTTCTTGTCCCACAATTTCTTCCCCTCTTTCGCGTCCAGACAGGCGATCACCCCGCTACCGGTCATGACAACCAGTTTTCCATCCACATAGGTCGGGGTCGTGCGGGCCGACTGGAAACTCTGCTGCCAGATCTTGCCGAACGCGCTCTGCCACAGCATCTTTCCGTCGAGGTCCAGACAGGCCACCGCCTCCATCCGGTTATTCTCCTTGTCGAGGCAAGTCACATAGAGCCGGTCGCCGACCTTGATGACGCTTCCCCATCCGGCACCCAGTTCCGAATAGGTCCATTTTGGCTCAAGCCCCTCTTCCGGCCACTGCTTCAGCAGGCCGGTCTCGTTGAATTTGCCCTGCGCGTTCTCTCCCCTGAACCGGTAGACATCCGCCGCCTGAAGCGAGGCGGCCATGACGCATACACAACCCGAAAACCCGATCATCTGACGTATTTTCATCTGTATTACTCCTTTTTAGGAAAAACGGATACGGCGCTCTTTTATTGCGCCGCTTGTACGGTTCCTTTCCCAACACAGAAGAGAGTATAAGCGATTCCGTCCTGAATGGGAAGCGCGGTATTGCGGGTACGCGAAAAAGGTGGAATGACTTTCGGATTGAATGTCGCTTGCAAAACTAAACGCAA
>DBXN01000167.1:30149-41768 GCA_002309585.1 Verrucomicrobia bacterium UBA1211 | reverse complement strand
TGGGCGAACGTGTCCGTGCACTGCGGGCCCGACTACCAGATCCAGTTCCCGCCCTCGATGCACCTCGGCTTCGACCACCACAAGAATTACTGGACCAGCTACCCGATCGGACCGCGCAAGGAGGAGCTTGAGCTTCTGCCCTCGCAGCGCTCCAAGTACGCGAACGACATCTCCGGTACGATGGACCTTTCGTGGTGGAAGAACTTCACGATTGAATCGCGTTCCATCTTCGGCATGGACCCCGACAATGCCTTCATGGCCGGCTACGACCACAAGAAGAACATGGGCACGGCGCACGTCTCGAACCGCCACATTACCGTGGGCAAGAAGTTCTTCCTCTGGGGCAACTTCCCCGAGGCGCACGTGTGGGACACCGTCCTCACCGACAATGACGGCCCCTATCTCGAACTCATGGTGGGCTGCTGGTCGGATAACCAGCCGGACTACTCGTGGATCGCCCCCTACGAAACGCGCAAGGTCGAGCAGTACTGGTTCCCCGTGAAGGGCATCGGCGGCGTGAAGAACGTGACGATCGACGGCGCGGTGAACGTGGACCGCGTGAAGAAGGACGAGCTGCTCGTGGGCTTCCATTCGACGCGCGCGCTGAAGGGGTGCACGGTGAGGGTCACGAAGGGATCCCCCAAAGACGCGTTTTCGTCAATCAGCGGTGTCGCCGGCAGATACGCCGTGGTTTTTACCGAGCCCAACATCGCCATCGACCCCGACACGCCGTGGTGCAAGACAATCAAGGTCGAGCCAGACGTCGCCGATCAGGAATTCACCGCCGAAATCGCCGACGCGAACGGCAGGGTGTTTCTCTCCTATCGGCCGGTCGGGCCAGATCCGCACGATCCGCTTCCGCCGAAAGTGGAGAATCCCAAACCGCCGAAGGAATATGCCTCCGCCGAGCTCGCGTACGAGGTGGGGTTGCGGCTTGACCAGTTTCAGAACGGCATCCTCGATCCGGAGCCGTATTACCGGCGCGCGCTCGAGATCGACCCCGGCTATACGAAGGCGAACCTCGCGATGGGCGTGAGGCTTGCCAAGAACGGATCATACGCCGAGGCGAAACCGTATCTCGAAACGGCTGTCGCACGTGCCACCCAGAACCACACGCGCGCGCTTGACGCCGCGCCGGAGTACTACCTCGCACTCGCGGAGCGAGGCCTTGGAAACCTCAAGCGCGCCGAAGACCTCTTTTGGCGCTGCACGTGGCGGCTCACGCACAAAAAGGAGTCGTACGTCGAAATCGCCCGTATCGCCGCGCTGCGAGGCGACTGGGAGGAAGCGCTCGCGCGCATTGATGACGCGCTTGCCCTCGGCCAGGACGAAGCCAAGCTCTGGACGATGAAGGGGATATTCCTGAGGAAACTGAGAAGTAGCCGTGTGGAACATGAAGAATGTGTGGAGCAGGCGAAAGCGTGTTTAGAGAAGGCGATCATGTGCGACCCGCTCGAATACTGGGCCGTTGTCGAGCGTGACGGCTTTGCCGCGGCGGAGAAGAACCGCGGGCTCAAGGCGCAGCAGCTTCTTGAGTGCGTCAGCGACTACTGGGGAATCGGATGCTACGACGAGGTGGAGCGTCTCTGCGAGATGGCGCTTCTGAAGGCCGCGGCCGAGAACCCCTACGAGACCGAAGGCGCACTTCCGCTTAAGGACACCATCGCCGCATGCGACAGCTACAGGAACGCGCTCTTCGGCTATTTCTGCGGAGCCGCGCTGGAGAAGAAGCACCAGATGACTTACGCGAAGTCCCGCTACGCCAAAGCCGCCGCCATGCCCACCGACTACTGCTTCCCCAACAGACTTGAAGAGGAAGAGGTGCTGAAGATGGCCGCCGCGGCCGCGCCTGAACTCGCGAATACCTGGTACTATCTCGGCTGCTGCGAGTGGAACCATGACCGCAAGGACGCCGGCCTCGCCGACTGGAAGAAATGCGTGGCAATCAATTCCAAGCATGCGCTTGCGCTTCGGTGCATCGGGTTCGGGCTGTCGCATCCCGGCACGTACTTCACCAACACGGGCGTGCCGTCCGGCGTGCCGAGCAAGGAGGCGTACGAATACTACCTCAAGTCGCTGGAGGCCGATCCCGGTAACTTCCGCACGCTTGACGAGGCGGGCAAGCTCGCCGAGCGGCTGAACCTTCCCGCCGCCGAGCGTCTGGCGCTCATGGAGAGGTACAAGGCCACGGTCTACAAGTATGACGCCTGCGTGCTGCGCCTCGCCTACACCTACAATGCCGTCGGCAAATACGCCGAGGCGCACGAAATCCTCACGACCCGCCGCTTCCATGTGTGGGAGGGCGCGGACGGACTTCTCGCGCCGTTCGTCGAATCCTGCATCGGGCTCGGCAAGGCGGCGATGGCGAAGGGCGACCACAAGACCGCGCTCAAGTTCTTCGAGGAATCGACCACCTATCCCGCGAACCTCCAGGCGGGGCGTCCGGGCGNNACGGAGCCGAAGAGCCGCTACTTCATGGCGCAGTGCAAGAAGGCGCTCGGCGACGGGGAGGGCTACCGGGCGGAGCTTGAGAACTCGCTCAAGGGATGGATCCACGCGGGCGAGATGGACTACTGGCGCGTGAAGGCGCTGCGCGAACTCGGGCGCGGTGACGAGGCCGCCCCGCTTATTGAGGAACTCCGCCAGGCCATCCGGGAACTGGAGGCGCCCCAGCCCGGGGTCATCAACGCCTACGCGAAGTTCGCGGGCGACAACTCCGCGATGGAACGGGCGGCCAAGGCCCGCGAGAAGGCGGGCGGGCTCCGCGCGCTCCTGGAGGAAATCGAGAACGGGAGGTGACCGCGGTGAACGTTGGACAGATGTTGACCGCCGCGGGGAGGTGTCTCTTCGCGCTGATGTTTTGCGTGGCGCTTGGGGCGTCCGGTACGGAACTTGAACGGATCGGCGCCCTCGCGCCGCGCGCGGCCCCCGACCCGGCGGACGACCAGTGGATGATCGGCTGCGAGGTGCTGGACCGGGACTTCGCGAAGTTCTCCGCCTACCGGGACTACCTGCTGAAGCTCGGCATCCGCTCCATCCGCCTGCAGGGCGGCTGGGCGAAGTGCGAGAGGGAGAAGGGGAAGTATGACTTCGCGTGGCTCGACGAGTGCGTTGATTTCGCCCTCGCGCACGGCCTCAATCCCGTGCTGGAGACCGGTTACGGTAATCCGATCTATAAGGGCGGCGGCGGGCGTGACCTCGCCGGAGGCTTCCCCTACGGGGAGGAGGGGCTCGCCGCCTGGGACCGCTGGGTGGACGCCCTGTCGAAGCATTTCAAGGGGCGCGTCCGGGACTGGGCCATGTGGAACGAGCCCGACATCGGCAACCCGGCCGACACCGATGCCGTGGGCGGGCACCACACGCCGGAGAAGATCGCGGCGTTCAACGTGCGCACGGCGCGGACGATCTTGAGGAACATCCCCGACGCGCGGCTCGCGGGCCTCTCGCTCGCGACGAACGACCCCGCCTTCCACGAGGCGTGCTACAAGGCGCTCGGGGAGGATATCGGGCTTTTCTGGCGCTTCATCTACCACGGTTACGTTCCTGCGCCGGAGGAGAGCTATCCGAATGTGCGGAAGCTCAAGGCGATCTGCGCGAAGTACGCGCCGAAGGCGACCCTGTGGCAGGGCGAGAACGGCGCGCCGAGNNCTGGCCCTGAACCACATCGCCTGGACCGAGATATCCCAGGCGAAGTGGGATATGCGCAGGATGCTCGGGGATTTCGTGCATGGGATCCCCTCGTCGGTCTTCACCATCTGCGACTACTACCATCCGGGGCGCGGTATCGGATGCTACGGGCTGCTGCGGGCGGATTCGGCGCGGAACGTGATCGGCGTGAAGCGGGCGTTCGCCGCCGTGCGCAACGTGGCGACGGTGTTCGATTCCGAACTCGTCCGCGTGGCGCGGCGCGTCTCCTCGCCGGAGAACTCACTCCAGCTCTGGGAGTTCAGTCGGCGCGGCGCGCCCCTCTTCGTGTTCTGGACGACCGGGGAATGGGTGTTCGGGAACGGACAGTGGCGCATGGCGTACCGCCGTCCCGGCGACAGTATGGAGAAACGCCCCGCCGTCATCCGCTGGCCGGGCGCGCCGCTGGAGGAGCCGGTCTGGGTTGACCTGCTCACGGGCGAGGTCTATGCGTTCGCGAAGGATCGCATGGCGGCCTGCGCCGACGGGGTCGTGTTCACCGATGTGCCGGTCTATGACTCGCCCTGCATCCTCACGGAACGCCGGGCCATTGATATTGACACTCAAAAGTAAGGCATCTGGAAATGAAGAGATCGTTCATGATCTGTGTTGCGGTGGCGACGCTGGCGGTCGCCGGACGTGCGGTGGCGGCGGTGGTCGAGGTGGGGCCGGTCGAGGGGAACGCCACCCCGGCCGTCCGTGCGGCGGTGGAGCGGCTTGGGGACGGCGACACGCTCCGGTTCGTCAAGAGCGAATATCATTTCTTTGAGGAGGGGGCCGAGGCGCACTTCCTCGCCTCCGTGGGCAGCTCCACCGGCATGAAGAAGGTGGTCATGCATCTGGAGGGGAAACGCAATGTGACGGTGGACGGCAACGGGGCCAGTTTTGTCTTCCACGGCGATTCGTTCCCGTTTGTGGTGGAGCGGTGCGACGGCGTGAAAATCCGCAACTTCACCTCGCGGGTCTTCATGCTGCCGCTCGTGGAGTTCACGATTACGGAGAAGAACGATGCGGGATTCCTCTGCCAGTTCGCCGAAGGGAGCGCCACCTACGAGACGCGAGACGGCGAGATCTTCTTCGATATGGACGAGGGCCGCACGGATTCCCGGGAACAGGAGATTTCGGTACACGCGCTCCATTATGCGCAAATCCAGTACATCCTGACCCCTCAATGCAAGAGCAACAAGGACACGCTCGCCTCCACGTTCTATTCCGTAGCGGCGGAGGACAGGGGCGGAGGAAATGTCTTTTTCCGCTACGTCGAAGATTCCCATCCCAAGAATGCCGGGAAGTGCTCGTATCCCCTGAACGAGCCGCTGTGCCTGCTGCTCGGCTGCGGGCGTACCCGGTCGGTGATGGCGTTTGTGGATTGCCGGAATGTGCAGGTCACGGATGTTGCGGTCAGGAGCGGCGTCGCCATGGGCATCGTGGCCGAGATGTGCGAGAACATCAAGATCGTGCGCTATTCCGTGCGTCCGGACGAGGGTCGGCACGTGTCGCTCACGGCGGACTCCATCTTTCTTGTGGACACGAAGGGCCTGATCGAGATCGCGGATTCGGAGATCAGTTGGGGACTCGATGACGTGATGAACATCCACGGGAACTACACGATCCTCCGCAAGGTCGACGGGCCGCGCGCGGAGATCGGGATCCCGCGGTTCAACTATACGGGTTACTTCCCGTACCGCGTCGGGGAAGAGGTGGCGTTCTCACGCGGGAATGGCCCGGGGAAACAGATACTCGGCCGCGCGGTGATCACGGAGTTCCCGACGCCGGGACGGGACGCGGAACAGGCGACGATCGTCTTCGACCGGGATATTCCCGCCGAGTGGGTCGGGTGCGACATCGCCAACGTCTCGCATACGCCAACGATCTGGATCCATGACAACTACTTCCACGACTTTCTGAATATCCGCCTCTCGGCGTTGGCGGACATCGTGTACGAGCGTAACCATCTCCGCAACGGGAACGACGCGATTTACCATGACGACCTCACGGGATACTGGGGCGAGTGCGGCCCCGCGCGCACGCTCGTCGCCCGTGACAATGTGTGCGAGGACATGCGCGGCGCCGCGTTCTATTTCGTCGTGCCGTTTACGGATCACGCGTTGCTGGAGAACAATACCTTCAGCGGCACCGTACCCTACAGTTTCGGTGCCGGCGTAGCCGAGACGGTGGAGATCCGCAAAGCGGGAACGGCGACTTTCACCTCCACGGCCTGTACGATCTATGACGCGGGCAAGGCCCTGCGCCAAAACTGCGAGAGCGGTACCTACGCCAATCCCTACACGGACGAGAACGGCGGCATCTGGTCGTACCACATCGCCTCGGCAGACGCGCCGTTCACGGTACGGAACGGTTACTCTGCCCATGCCACAAGGGGGGATGGCCAACTTGACGGTTGGCATAACGCCGATCCGGACTACTATCCGATCATCATGGTGAACATGACGGGGGAGAGGACATCGATGGTGGCGGCCGGTCTCGGTTCAGACGGTAACACCATCGAGGCGGATGAAATGGTCTTCCATCCGGCGGCCAGCGACAGCGCCTACACCGTGCTACGCTTCACCGTGCCGGAGGACGGATGGTATTCCGCCTTCGCGTCATTCCATGACCTGGAGCAGCTGGGACAGGATGCCTCGGCCGGTGCGGACGTGCATGTCACGCTTGGCTCGGAGGGGGGTGACACCGAACTGGCGACCATGCTTGTCACGCAGGAGAACAGCGGTTCCTGGGCGGCATCCCTGCCCCGGACCCAGCGGTTTGACTACCAGATGCCCGTGCGTTATCTGACGCAGGGCATGAGGCTCCAGTTCGCCGTCGGTTCCAACGGCTCGCATCCCGGTGACGGGACGGGGGTGAAGGTCCTCGTCTTCAAGGAAAAGGAGGGACGGTTCTACGATTCGGGCGAAGCCTTCGCGGCCAACATCGCCGCGAATGGGGAGAACCCCTATGGTACGGCGCGGCATGGCATGTGGCACTGTCAGGTGTTGAACCTCGACGCGGCCGCTACCGAGATCGACTTTCCCTCCTGGGTTCCGCCGAATCTCGAATACGCCCTCTCCCACACGCTGACGGAACACCTGACTTTCAACGATGGGCTCATCTCGGGATTCAAGGGAACGACGGATTCAAGCCAGCCTTTTGTGGCGGCCAATGTCTCCGAAGGCATCTGCGCGGGCGTTTCGCCGCGCGAACTGTATCTCCACACGCCGCCGCACGGGTGGAACCAATGCACGGTCGTGCGGTTCCGTCCGCCGGAAGGGGGCCGCTATTCCGGCTCGGTGGTGGTGCGCGATGTCGGCGTTGAGAATACGGGGGACGATGGCGTTGAGGTCTTTCTGGCGGTGGCCGACCGGATCGTGACAAACGCGGTCATCGTCGCGGAGCGGCATGAGAAAGCCACGGCGCACCTGATGTTCAATGACAGACTTCTCGCGGCGGGCGAGCCGGTGGACATCATCGTCTCCCCGCGTTCGGCCTATTACAACGACGAAACCGCCGTCTCCGCCATCTTCCGCCGGGAGGATGGCGAGGTGTATGACGCGAACGCGTCGTACTACGCGCACCATGCGGCCGGGAACACGGACATCCCGTTCCCCGATCTTCTCGGCGGCGGCGCGCAGTGGACACTGGGTACAAAGGCGACTGCCGCGAATGACGCGACGTTCGCCCCGCTGGCGTTTTTCTGGTTCTCTCCCTGCGCGGCGCTCGGGTGGTGGACACACTCGTGGAACGCGGAAGGCTCCATTCCACGAATCTCCATGATGACGAACGCTGTTGCCTCCTGCGACGGCAGCAACTGGTATCTGACCGGGGATCCGAAACTCTCGATTGCTCCGAACGAGTTTTATGTCCATCCGAACGTCACCGGGCAGGCCAATTCATGCGCGACGGTGCGGGCCATTGTTCCGGCGGACGGCATCTACCGGATGCATGGGCGGGTACGCGATTTGGAAGGCGCTTCCTGGACGGACGGTGTCCGTTTCTGCCTTGCCGTCGGCGGCTGCGTTCCGGCGACGGGAACCGTCTCGATTGACGGGAGACGGGATGACGGCTGCAACGCCGAGACGTCGTTCGAAGGCGACCGCCTGTGGCTGAGAGCGGGCGAGACGCTGGACACGGCGGTCGACCCCTTAAACAATTACGCCTGCGACACGACAGGTCTCGGGGTGTGCTATGAGCGGGAGGCCGTGGGGGCGGTGCGCGTGGTGAACGTCGATTTCACCGGCGACGGCAACGGGAAACTCTCGGCGAACACGATGCGCGGGCGCGAGGGCTACGGCGACTGGCGGGCCTGGAATGCGTTGCGTCCCGGATCCGGGGCGGGTGCCGAATGTGTGAACTGCTGCGAGGCCGATGGCGTGACCCCGCGCAACATGACCGTCTCGCTGGCGCACGCTTCCGGGGCGATCATCGCGACCGGTTCCTCCTCGACCGGTTATGTGCTCTGCGATTCATTCATCTTCTCATCCGACCCGGAGGATACCTATACCTTCACGATTGCGAATCTCAAGGCAAACAATCGCTACACGCTCTATCTCTATTCCGCCATCGGCACTGGGCCGGGGAACGCCTCGTTCACCATTGACGGCGTGACAAAGGGCGTGGAGGAGATCTGGGCGTTGGGCGAGACGAAGATGCTGACGCGCTTTGAGGTTATGTCCGACGAGAACGGCGAGATCCGCGGAACGTTCGCCGCTGCGGACGGACACGGGGGCGCGTTCAATGGCATCACGCTTGTCGGGGAGTTGCCGGACTTCATCCCGGACGGCACGACGGCCATTTTCAAGTAGTTTGTACTGTTTTGAACATCATCTTCAACGAAAGGGAATCTGAATGAGAACGGCAATTCATGTGTTGGCAGGGGTTTTGGCCGCAGGCATCTCGGTCGGTTCGGTTGTCGAGGTGGGGCCGGTCGAGGGAAACGCGACACCGGCCGTCCGCGCGGCGGTGGGGCGGCTTGGGGACGGCGACACGCTCCGGTTCGCGAAGGGCGAATACCACTTCTTTGAGGAGGGGACCGAGGCGCACTTCCTCGCCTCCGTGGGCAGCTCCACCGGCATGAAGAAGGTGGTCATGCACCTAGAGGGGAAGCGCAACGTGACGGTGGATGGCAACGGGGCCAGTTTTGTCTTCCATGGCGACTCGTTTCCGTTTGTGGTGGAGCGGTGCAACGGCGTGAAGATCGGTAACTTCACCTTCCGCGTCTTCAGGTTGCCGTTGGTGGAGTTCACGATTAAGGAGAAGAATGATGAGGGGTTCCTCTGCGCGTTCGCCGCCGGGAGTGCCCCTTACGAGACGAAGGATGGCGAGATCTTCTTCGAGATGGACGAGGGCCGCACGGATTCACGGGAACGCGAGATTTCGGTGCACGCACTCCGTTACGGACAAATCCAGTACATCCTGACCCCTCAATGCAAGCGCGACAAGGATACGCTCGCCTCAAGTTTCTATCCTGTGGCGGCGGAGGACAGGGGCGGTGGAAACGTCTTTTTCCGATATGTCAAAGATGCTCATCCCAAGAATGCCGGGAAGTGCTCGTATCCCCTGAACGAGCCGCTGTGCCTGCTGCTCGGCTGCGGGCGTACCCGTTCGGTCATGGCGTTTGTGGACTGCCGCGACGTGGAGGTCGCTGATGTCGCGGTCAGGACCGGTGTCGCCATGGGTATCGTGGCCGAGATGTGCGAGAACATCAAGATCACGCGCTATTCCGTGCGTCCGGACGAAGGCCGGTACGTGTCGCTCACGGCCGACGCCATCTTCCTTGTGGACACGAAGGGACGGATTGAGATCGCGGATTCGGAGATCTCCTGGGGTCTTGACGACGTGATGAACATCCACGGCAACTACACGATCCTCCGCAAGGTGGACGGACCCCGCGCGGAGGTCGGGATTCCGAGGTTCAACTACACGGGTTACTTCCCGTACCGCGTGGGCGAGAAGGTGGCGTTCTCGCGCGGCAAGGGTCCGGACAAGAAGATCCTCGGGGAGGCCGTGATCACGGCGTTTCCGAAACCGGGGCGTGACGCGGAACAGGCGGCGATCGTTTTCGACCGCGACATTCCCGCCGAATGGATCGGGTGCGACATCGCCAACCTCTCCCATGCCCCGAAGATCTGGATCCACGACAACTATTTCCACGACTTCTTCCACAACCGGCTCTCGGCGTTCGCGGACATCATCTTCGAGCGCAACCGTCTCCGCAACGGGGCCGCCGCGATTCTCCACGAAGACCTCACGGGGTACTGGGGCGAGTGCGGTCCCGCCCACACGCTCATCGCCCGCGACAACGACTGCGAGGATATGCGCGGTATCGCGTTCAACTTGGTCGTGCCGTTTACGGGAAAGGCGATCTTTGAGAACAACCGGTTCAAGAACGTCGGTAACCCCTATAGTTTCGGGCCCGGCGTGCGGGAAACCGTGGAGATCCGCAAAGCTGAGGCGGTGAAACAGGAGTAGGCGGTCAAACGCGCATCCTGCGCATTTATCTCCGTGTCCAGAAACGCGTTGGAAGCGCGTTTTACTCTGTATTGCTCTTTCCTGAATGATGGGCTAGTGCCAGTAGAATGAACGCCGGTCTTGCCTTGCCGAAGTGCCTGCGAGAGAATAAAATAGTATGCCGTCTGACTTGACTTCTAATTTTAAGGATCGGGCGGTGAGCGCGTCATCTAAGGAGGAATGGTAAATGAGAGCGTTATTCGGGATGATTCTCGCGGTGGTGGCGTGTGCCGCGACGGTGGCGGAAGGTTTGGGCAGCGGCTACGACAGGTGGCACATCTTCACCGACTTCGGCCTCTTCGAGGGCGGTGCGCAGAAGACCGAGAAGGGCTTCGCCGCCGATGAAAACGGCATCCACGTCGAGACGGTGGAGGAGACCGGTGTGGCGGGCGTGACCCGCCGCCGGACGGTCGTGAGCAATGCGTCGGGGGCGCCGTTCGCCGCGACGTGCCTTCTGGATGTCTTCCGCTTCGAGGGGGGCGATTTCGAGGTCTACACCCAGGGGAACACCTGGATGCATGAGAGCCGCGGCGCCTGGCAGCCGCTCCATACCAGTGTGGGGACGCGCGCCGGCGGGATGCGGACCTCCTACGGTGCCGCGCCCGTGCTGGCGCTCTGGAACCGGCAGACGGGCCGCGGCCACGTCTTCCATCTGATGTCCGACGCCGCATGGGAGATGCGCGCCTTCGTGGTGCCCGGCGATGACAAGGCGTCCGTCTCCGTCGAGGTGGGGATGGATTCGCGCTACCTCCGCTACGTGCTGAAGCCGGGGGAGTCCGCGGCCCTGCCGGAGGTGGTTTACTACACCTTCACGAACAGGACCGACCTCGACTGCCACAAGCTCCACGCCTGGTGGCACGCGAATTATCCCTGCCGCGTGATGCCGACGCTCTACAACACCTGGCTCTGCCGCTTCGACAAGCTGGACTTCGATTTCGTGATGAAGCAGGTGAAGAAAGCCGGCGAGCTTGGGTTGGAGTACTTTGTGATCGACGCGGGCTGGTTCGGCCCGAAGGGCGACTGGGGCTCGACGCGCGGGGACTGGAAGGAACGTCCGGACGGCTGGCTCGGGGGACGACTGGCGGAGATCGCGAAGGCGGTGCGGGACGCCGGAATGAAGTTCGGCCTCTGGATCGAGGCGGAGACCGCCGCCTACAACTCGGAGGTGATGAAGAACCATCCCGAATACTTCTGCCAGTTCCACGGCATGCATTTCCTTGACTTCACCCGCGCCGACGCGCGCGGGCACCTGCACGCCGCCATCGACGCCCTTGTGGAGAAGTACGGCATCGCCTTCATCAAGTTCGACTTCAACTGCGAGGCGCTCATTGATGACTCCGGCAGGAATTTCGCCGACTACAACGCCGGTTACCGGCAATTCATCCGTGAGGTGCGTAAGCGTCATCCCGGCATCTACCTCGGGGGATGCGC
>DBXN01000167.1:19934-30102 GCA_002309585.1 Verrucomicrobia bacterium UBA1211 | reverse complement strand
GACAATCAGAGCCCCATCTACGGCATGCGCATCATCAAGGAGACGATGTTGCGTCTGCCGCCGGGCAAGATCGAGCGTTGGATCACGGCGCGGAGTGCGACCGCCCTGCAGCCCGACTACGGTGGCCGGGACGAGCGCCTTCTCGTGACGGAGGATGCCTGGTGGCGCGAGATGCGGTCGGTCGAGCCGGATTATGTCGCGGCGTTCGCCTCCGGCGGGCCGGTGGGGTTCTCGTGCGACATCACGGCGTTTTCGGAGAGCCATACGGCGTATTTCCGCCGGCTTGTCGCGGACCGGAAGAAGGACGCGGCGTTTTGGCGGGAGGCGGTGGGGCGGCTTCTCTGCGACACACCGGAGGTTGTCGTCTTCCAATACAGCGATGTCGCGCTGAAGGACGTGCGGGTGATCGTCGCGACCGGCCGTTCGCGCCAGAATCGCACCACGGTACGCCCCGTCCTTGATCCGGCGTTGGAATATGAGCACAAGGGGCAACGCCAGAAGGGCACATTCTGGATGGAGCAGGGTGTCGCCGTTGGAACCGCGATCGTCGATGCCGAGGAGCTTCGGTTTACGGCGGCGAAGTGAAACGAGGGCGCATGGCAATCCTGAGCAAAACCATTTGTGGTTTTGTCAGATTGCCTGTAGAAAAATAAGTGCGTCTTACCAGATGCGGGCTTCCGTAAGACCGTTTCCGGAATGCCGGGTGGGCGTGCCGCCGGTGATCCGTGCCGTTACGCCTGATAATGGAAGAGGCACTTCCCGCCCCGCTCCTCATTCACGATGTCGTCCCACTCCGGCGGCCGCTGCTCGCCGGGGCCGAGGGGCTTGGGGAAGAAGAAGTCGTTGCCCGGCGCCAGCGAGAGTTCGGCGCGGTCCGCGAACGTGCGGAAGAACGCGAAACCGATCGTTCCCCACCAGCCCGTGGATGGTAGGCATGCGATGCGCACCACATGGCGCCGGCTGTAGCCGTTATGATACCAGCGACGGTACCAACGGTGGTTGTGGCCGTGGATGTATCCGGCGAAGCGTGGGTTCGTCTCAAGCGTGTCGAGCAGGTTATGGCCGTCAAGCGGCACCTCCTCCGGAGGATGGTGGGCACCCACGAAGAAGGGACGCTTGGCGTCTGTCGCCCAGCCCTTGAGCCACTTGGCCTGGCCGTCGTCGAGCGTGCCCGCCACGGCGTTGTTCGACCCTTCGCCCTCTGCGTTCTCGTTGAGGGAGTCGAGAAGGAGAAGGTCCGCCGTGCCGAGGTCCACGACGCTCGTGACACGGCCGGGAACGGGCGTCCGCTTCGCCTGGTCGGGAAACGCGGCGAAGAGCGGCACGCGGTGATCGTGGTTGCCCGTGGTCACGGTCACCTCGATTCCGGCGTCGGAGAGGCGTTTGAGCCGAGGGGCGGATTCGGCATAGTCGGCGGCGTATCCGCGCCACAGGGCCACGTCACCGAAAACCACGGCGCGGCGCGGGCGGGGCCGCAGGGCAAGTACCTGGTCGATTACCTTGTCCAGCAGCGGGTTCTGGTACGTGGGCTGGCCCTGGATGCCGATGCCGCTGATATGGATGTCGCTGAGAAAGACGGTGAGGTTGTTGTCAACCCCGTCATTTCCCCATGCGGTGCCCGCGACGGCGGCCGCCGCGCCGAAAAAGAAACCTCGTCTCGTTATCTCCATCTCTTCGTTCTCCCTCGAACTGTCCGTGGCGTAAAGCCACACCGTACACAATAATCACACAGGGTTAAACGGCAAAACCACTTAACCCTCAATCGCCGCCCGCCATGCGTGTTTGCATGGTGCTTCTGAACGCGCACGATACGCGTTTGACTAGCCGCGGGCGACTTCGGTGGCGAGCTGGTCGATCCCCTTGAGCCCCTTTTCCAACTCTTCCGGGATCGTACGTTGCCAGGATGCCATCATGAAGCCCTTCAGGTGTTCGGGCGGGCAGTTCTTGCGGCAGAACGTCACCGTGTCCGCGAAGTTGGTGTCGCAGGACCAGTTGGAGCCGGTCGGCACTTGGTCAAACCCGGCTTTCGCGAGATCGACGTAGGTCTGCACGTACGGGCTCGAATCGCCCATCTTCGAGACGTCGAACTCGGCGCCGTAGTACCAGTTGCTCTGGATGACGCTCTTGGGCATCCGATTGATAAACTCGTCCTTGTGGTGCCAGCAGTAGTCGCTCCAGATCCAGGGGCGTACGCCCTTGGACTCAACCTGCTTGGCGAACCAGAGAAAATCGTGCCACCACAGCTCGCCCTGACGGACAATCGCCATCTCGAATGTGCTCTGATGCCCGGCGGTCTCCTCATCGTATCCGAGGTGGAAGAAACGCGGCGGTTTTCCGTCCAGGGTGAAGATGTCGATCGCATCCTTGATCACGTCGGCGCAGACTTGGTAGTACTGTTTCGTCGAAACCATGCGCTGGTAGTCCTTGAGCCAGGAGTCATGACAGGTGGAGAAGTTCATCTTCGGGATGACCTCCAGCCCCATTCCGCGCAGGCGGGCGAGTTCCTTCTGGAACTTCTCGATGCTCCATGTCCCCTTCACCGAGAGCTCTGGGTGACTGGGCAGATAGACGCCCTCCGCCAGGTCGATGATGAGCATGTTCGCACCGGACTTTCCGAGGCGGTCGGTCAGCTGCCGCCACACACCCTCGTCGGTCCGCAGATAGTCCGCCATGCAGCGGACCTTGAACGAGCGCGAGGCGTCGGCCGGCGCGCGGTTCAGCGGGATGTCCTTCCAGGAGTTCATCCCGAGGTGGAGGAGGCAGGCCCAGATCGGCTTTTCCGCCGCAGCCGCCTGCGCACCCGTCACACCCGCTGTCATCGCGCCCGCCGCCATCGCCGACGCGCGCAAGAAATCTCTTCTGTTCAACTCACTCATTTCGATTCGTCCTTTCCGTTCAGTTTCTTCAGCTGTTCAACCTGCGCGGCGACCAGCAGATCGCCCGTCGGCGCCGCAAACCGTGAGGAGAGTCCCTCATAACCGCCTTCCTGATGCGCCTTCGTGGAGGGGATGTATCCCTCAGCTCCGTTGGTAAGGCAGCTGATGATCGTCGTGCGGAAGGGGGACTGCGCCTTGATGTCGCGCCCGATGTCGACAAACGGTTCACACGGGAGACCCGCGAAGGCGATCGCGTCGCCGATCGCGATGGAGGAGACCAGGATATCAAAGTGGTCGGGTCCGTTCCGCAGGGTCCGGACGCGGGAACCGGGACTCGTCAGCGTCATGATCTCCATGCTTCCGAGCGGAATCTCGTCCTTCTTTCCCGCGTCGAAAAGCTCCACCCACTTGATCTCGTCGGCGGTCGGCATGTTGGACGGCATCCGAACGGAGGTCACCGCGCCGCGTACCGGCCCGTCCGGGATATCCTCGCAGATATCCCACACGCCCATCGCCACGCCTGCCACCGCCCGGCCCATGTGGAAGTGAATGTCTGCGCGGGCGAGCGCCGCGCGCCCGGGCGGGGGATTGCGGATGATGTGGTTGACGTCACCCTGCGCCGCATTGAGGAAGAGGCATTTCACGCCGTCGCCCACGCCCGCCTCAAACGTCTTGCGCACCACGCCCGGCCAGTCGGCGGAATATTTCGTCCCGCCGACCGTATCGGGATGCGTCCCGAAATTGACGATCGCGATGTCGGGTGCGCCCGTGCGCTTGAAACGGATCACCTGAAGCGTCTCGTCCGGCGTACCGAGCGGTCCCTCCACATTGGGATTCGTGACGCCGGGATTCGTCCGCACCGAACCGTCCTTCATGCGGTAACGGCGAATGGCGGAAATGCCTGTGCAGACCGTCTTTGCGACGGCGATTTTTGTCGGCGCGAGATCGGCGACCGCCGCGCGGCCCGCTTCCGCCAGTTGCTTGACGAGCTGAGCGGCATAGTCACGCACCAGCCGTTGCTCCTCCTCCGTGAATGCCGGACTCGCCCAGACTGTGGGACCGGTGTGGGTATGCGTTGAATGGATATAAATCAAGTCGCGCGGGATCCCGGTCGCCTCCGTGATCGCCGAAAAGGCGGTCTTGAGGAAGGGATTGGAGAGATGCAGGTTGTCAACCGAATAGATCAACGCCGTATGTTCCCCGTCCGAGACCGCGACACATTCCGCACAGATCGGATCCAACAGACCGTCGGCGACGCGCTTGTGGAAATAGCCGGGGATCGGGATGCCCACCGGAGGCGTCGTGTCCACCCGTGCGAACCCCGCCTGATACGCCGCCGAAGCCGCCATCACCATCCCGAGTGCCGCCCACGTCAAAACCAGCCATCTTCTCATTCCAATCCTCCTTTTCACGGTGTTTCCCCAAAAACCGAAAACAAGTATAGCGGAAATCAGGAATCGGTCAAGTCCAGGGTTTGGCGATGTCGTGTTGCCGCTGGAAGCGGGTTTGGCGATGCCGTGTTTTTTGGTACTAACCATTTGATTTTCACTCCCTTTTTTTGCTATAATAATGACTCAAAAGAAGGGCTTTCAGACTATGGCAGAAGAAGACATTCAGGCGAATCAGGAGACGGTGCAGACGGGGGCTTCCGCGGGGAACTACACGGCCGCGAATATCACGGTCCTGGAGGGGATGGAGGCTGTCCGGAAACGTCCCGCGATGTATATCGGCGACACCAGCGAGCGGGGGTATCACCATCTGGTTTATGAGGTGATCGACAACTCGATCGACGAGGCGCTGGCCGGGTACTGCACGCAGATCGACGTCTTCATCAATCCCGACGGGTCGGTGACGGTGGAGGACAACGGGCGGGGCATCCCGGTGGATATGCATCCGACGGAGCACCGGCCCGCGCTGGAGGTGGTCTTGACGACGCTGCACGCGGGCGGCAAGTTCGACGGCTCNNGCTCCAACTACAAGGTCTCCGGCGGTTTGCATGGCGTGGGTGTCTCGTGCGTGAACGCCCTGAGCGCGTGGATGGAGGTCCAGGTCCGCCGGGGAGGGAAGATCTACCGGCAGCGGTTCGAACGGGGCCACAAGGTCTCCGAGCTGGAGGTGATCGGCGAGACGCAGGGTTCCGGCACCAAAGTGACCTTCTTCCCCGACCATACGATCTTCAGCTGCCACGCCTTCAAATGGGAGACGCTGTCGAACCGTTTCCGGGAATTGGCCTTCCTGAACCGCGGTGTGCTGATCCGGTTCCGCGACGCGGAGGGCGGGCAGGGCCGGGATGAGACCTTCCAGTTCCAAGGCGGCATCGAGGAGTACATCCGTTACCTCAACGCCAGCAAGAAGCCGGTTCATGACGACGTGATCTATTTCCAGGGCACCAAGGGGATGATCGACTGCGAGATCGCGATGCAGTACACCGAGGCCTATACGGTGACGGAACTGAGCTACTGCAACAACATCAATACGATCGAGGGCGGCACCCATCTCTCCGGTTTCCGTTCCGCCCTGACCCGGACGGTGAACAAGTACATCGCCGACAACAATATGCTCAAGAGCAAGGAGGAGCCGCTGACGGGTGACGACATCCGTGAGGGGCTGACGGTGGTCGTTTCGGTCAAGGTGCCGCAGCCGCAGTTCGAGGGTCAGACCAAGACCAAACTCGGCAACGGCGAGGTGGAGGGAATCGTGGCGCAGATCGTGAACGACAAACTCTCGACTTACTTCGCCGAACATCCCGCCGTCGCCAAGCGGCTGGTCGAGAAGTCGATCGTCGCGGCGCGGGCGCGGGCGGCGGCTCGGGAGGCACGCGAGCGGACTCGCCGCAAGGGGGTGCTCGACTCCCTCTCGCTGCCGGGCAAGCTGGCGGACTGCTCCGAGCGCGATCCCGAACAGTGCGAACTCTTTCTGGTCGAGGGTGACTCCGCAGGCGGTTCCGCGAAGCAGGGCCGTAACCGGAAGACCCAGGCGATCCTGCCGTTGCGCGGCAAGGTGCTGAATGTCGAAAAGGCGCGGATCGACCGCATCCTGAACAATCTGGAGTTCCGGATGCTCTTCACGGCGATCGGCGCGGGATTCGGGGTGGACGATTTCGATATCTCGAAGGTCCGTTACCACAAGATCATCATCATGACCGATGCCGATGTCGACGGTGCCCACATCCGCACGCTGCTGCTGACCTTCTTCTACCGGCAGATGCCGAAGCTGATCGAGAACGGCTATGTCTATCTGGCCCAGCCGCCGCTCTACAAGATCACGCGGAAACAGCGCGAGGAGTACATCGACAGCGATGACCAGTTGACCCACAAGCTGCTGTTGCTGGGGACTGATGACATGACGGTTGAGACGGCAGACGGCAGGACCTTCACCGGTGAGGAGTTGCGTTCATTGCTGGAGTTGTTGGTCGAGATCGAGGGGACGTTGCAAGGCATCTCCCGGCGCGGCGTCAACCCGATCGAGAATGTGCTGAAGCACCGCAAGGCGGAGACCGGAGAGTTTCCGCGCTATATCATCATCCTGGGTCATGGCGATGACGAGCGGTTCCGTTACGGATACAGCGACGCCGACCTCACCATCCTGCGCCAGGCGGCGGAGGCGGAGTTGCAGATCGGGCCGATCGATATGGGTACGACCCAGATCCAGGCGTACCACCGTACGCAGCAGGTCCAGTTCCGTTGGATGGAGATGTACCACACGGGCATGCTCCGCAAAGAGATCGACACGCTGATCGGGCGCGGCTTCACGATCGACCACTACATCGGAACGGGCGAGCCGGTGGCGCATATTGTCGAGGATGACGAGAAAATTCCGGTTGCCAATTTGCAGGACCTGTTGAATGTGGTCCGTGAGCGCGGCCGCAAGGGTGTGTCGATCCAGCGGTACAAAGGTCTCGGTGAGATGAACGAGGACCAGCTGTACGACACGACGATGGATCCGGCCAAGCGCCGGCTGCTGCGCGTTCAGATGGAGGACGCGGTCCGCGCGGATGCGATCTTCTCGCTGTTGATGGGCGATGACGTCGAGCCGCGCCGCAAGTTCATCGAGGACAACGCCCTGAACGTGCGGAATCTGGATATCTAGTCCGCCGGGGTCTGCCGTAGGGGAACGTTCGCCATGCTTGTGCAACTCAGTGTCCGGAATTTCGCGATCGTCGAGGAGGCGGTCGTCACATTCGGGAACGGGCTGAACATCATCACCGGTGAGACGGGCGCGGGAAAGTCCGTCCTCATGGGTGCGCTGCATCTTGTGCTGGGCGGGCGTTCCGACAAATCAGCCATCCGCGAGGGTGCCCCGGAGGCGCGGGTGGAGGCCTCCTTCCTGCTGAACGATACAGCCGCCATTGACGCCATCCTGGAGGAGGCGGGACTTCCCCTCTGTGAGGAGAATCTGTTGCTCGTGCGCCGGACCGTGAACCAAAACGGTGGGGGACGCTGTTTCATCAACGATGGATCGGCGACCGCCCAGACGCTTCGGAAGGTGGGGGAGCTGTTGGTGGATATCCACGGGCCTTACGATCACCAGTCGCTTCTGGATGAGGCCTTTCAGCGGGACCTGCTGGACGCTTACGGCGGGTGCGGCGCCTTGCGCGATGCCTATCGCACGGCTTGGCGGGAAGAGGCGGCGCTGAAACAGCGTCTGCAGGCGCTTCAGGGCGATTCGGCGGATATCGCCCAGGAGATCGACCGGCTTCAGTTCGCGGTGGATGAGATCAGGCAGGCCGGATTGAGCGAGGCGGATGAGGAGGAGCTTGTCCAGCGCCATGACCAGGCGGCGAACGCCGAGCGGATTTTGGATTTGGGCGGTTCGGCAATGAACGCGTTGATGGAGGGCGAGGGGTCGATTTTCGATCAGCTGGTGGGGATCCAGAACCAGCTGGCGGAACTCGCCCGGATCCTGCCGGAGGCGGCCGAGTGGCGGAGCGAGGTTCAGGCGGTGGCGGTCCAGACCCAGGAACTTGCCGGCAGCATGAACGAGCGGCTTTCGATGATGGATGCCGATCCCGAGCAACTGGCGGCGCTTGAGGCGCGGTTGACGCTGGTCCAGCGGTTGAAGCGGAAGTACGGCCGGACCGTCGCGGAGATTCTTGAGGTGTTGGAGCGGGATCAGACGCGGCTGGATGATCTTTCGACCCGTACCGAACAGGTCGAGCGTTTGACCGGGGCGATCGCCGCCGCGCATGGGGAGCTTTTGAAGCGCGGGGAGGCCCTCTCGAAAAGACGGGCCAAGGAGGCGGCCCGGTTGGCGAAGGCGATTACGGCGCATCTGCATGATCTGGGCTTCTTGAAGGCGGGATTCGACATCCATGTGACGCCTTGCGATCCAATGCCGGAAGGGACGGATCATGTCGAATTCGGATTCGCCCCGAATCCCGGTGAGCCGATGCGCGCCCTTCGGGCGATCGCTTCCAGCGGCGAGATCGCCCGCGTGATGCTGGCCGTGAAGGCGGTCCTTTCGACGCATGACAGGATCCCGGTTCTGGTGTTTGATGAGATCGACGCCAACATCGGGGGCGAGGTCGGCCGCGCCGTCGGGCAGAAACTTCGGGCGGTGTCGCGCGACCATCAGGTTTTGTGCATCACGCACCTGCCGCAGTCGGCCGTCTACGGCGACTGCCACTATCGGGTCGAGAAACGGGTGGAGAAGGGCCGGACGCGCACCTCTATCCGGCGGCTGGATGAGGCCGAGCGGGTGGACGAGATCGCGCGGATGCTCGGCGGCAAGGATTTGACCAGCGTGGTCGAGGCGCATGCCAGGGAGTTGCTGGCCGGCGCGGAGAAAGAGGGTTAAGGCAAGAAGGAGAAAGCGATGACGGAATCAGAGATTTTGAAGGTGTTGGAAGAGACCGGCGCGTTGTTGACGGGCCATTTCCAGTTGCGGTCGGGGTTGCACAGTAACCGGTTTTTCCAGTGCGCCAATGTGTTGCGGTATCCGCGGATCGCGGGACGGCTGTGCGAGGAACTGGTTCGCCAGATGCTGGCGCAGTGTGACATTGGGAAGGTGGACGGTGTGATCTCGCCGGCACTCGGCGGGATTCTGGTCGGCCACGAGGTCGCCCGCGCGCTGGATGCGCCCTGCATTTTCGCTGAGAAGCAGGACGGGAATTTGGTGATGCGCCGTTTCACGATCAAACCGGGCGAACGCTATGTCGTGGCGGAGGATGTCATCACGCGCGGCGGGCGTGTGCAGGAGACGATCGATATCGTCAAGGAGGCCGGTGCCGATGTCGCGGCGGTGGTGGTGCTGGTGGACAGGAGCGCGGGATTGGCCAAGTTCGATTACCCGACCTTCTCGCTTCTGAAGCTTGCGCCGGAAGTGTGGGAGCCGGATGCCTGCCCGATGTGCGCGAAGGGCGAGCCGTTTGTCCATCCGGGTTCCTAAAGGTTCTTTATTCGATAGGCGGTTTTCCGAAGTATGAAACGGTATGTGATACGGCGATTGCTGGAGATGATCCCCACGACCTTTGGCGTGTTGATCTTGACCTTCCTGTTGTTCCATGTGGTCGCCGGATCGCCCGCCGAGGTTGTGCTTGGGAAGAACGCTTCCGCCGAGGCGTTGGCGGATTTCGATGCACGGTTTGGCTATGACAAGCCGTTGCTGGTCGGCCGCTGGACGCAGATCCGGGCGTTGCCGGACCTTCCGGTCGCGCGGCTCCAGGTCGACGCCCAGTCGGGCCGCGCCCCGCTGCCGTTGACCTATCCGCTGCCGGAGGGAACCTATCGGGTGCCGGTCGGGCAGCTCCAGCTCCACTTCGAGGCGATCGACACTCCCGCCACGGATGATGCCCTGATCGACGGCGAGAGCCCCATCCGCTTCTCCGTTCGGAAAGGGTGGCGGGTGACGGGTCTCGATGCGGGCAAACTGCCGGAGAAGGGAATGATCCGCCTGGAGAAGCAGAATGCCGCTTGGTGGGATTCGCAATTCGTCAATTACATCACCGCCCTGTTGCGCGGCGATTTGGGGGTCTCCTCCGAACACCACCTGCCGGTCGCGCGGATCCTCAAAGAGGGGTGTGGCCCTTCGTTGATGCTGACGGTCCCCATCCTGATCGGCGGGACGCTGGTGGGGGTGATGCTCGGTCTGGTCTGCGCGGCGTGGCGCGGCGGAAAGCTGGATCGGGCGGTGCTGGTCGGCTCGACGATCCTGATGAGCGTGAACTACGTCGTCTGGGTATTGGCGGGACAGTTCTTCCTCGCCTTCAAACTGCGCCTCTTCCCGATCTGGGGGTTTGAATCCGCCTTCTATTTGCTTCTTCCCGTTATCATCGGCATCGTCAGCGGGTTGGG
>DBXN01000167.1:19541-19835 GCA_002309585.1 Verrucomicrobia bacterium UBA1211 | reverse complement strand
GTCCTCCGGAACAGCCTGATCCCGATTCTGACCTACGTCAGCCTCTCGGTCCCGTTCCTGTTTACCGGCAGCCTGATGCTGGAGAGTTTCTTCGGAATTCCCGGTTTGGGGAATGTGAGCCTGAACGCGATCCANNATCATCGGCATCGTCAGCGGGTTGGGGCGGGATGTCCGTTTCTACCGGGCGGCCATCTTGGACGAGATCTACAAGCCTTATGTCCGGACCGCGTATTCGAAGGGCCTTTCCGAGAAACGGATCCTACTCGCGCATGTCCTCCGGAACAGCCTGATCCC
>DBXN01000167.1:7243-19472 GCA_002309585.1 Verrucomicrobia bacterium UBA1211 | reverse complement strand
GGGAATGTGAGCCTGAACGCGATCCACTCCTCGGATATGGCGGTTGTCCGGGCGGTCGTGGTCTTGGGCGCGTTGCTGTATCAGGTCGTCCAGCTGATGACCGATCTCTGTTACGCTTGGTTGGATCCCCGGATCCGTTTGCAATAGGGGGAGACGATGCAAAGGGAGTGGGAAGGCGGCGAGGCGGGATTGTCGGCGATTCTGGGGTTCCTTGAGCGGGCCTATCGGGAAGGCGCGGGCNNCCGCCGCTGTGCCGGCGGATGCGCTTCCGGTCCTGGTGCGCGCGGGCTGCAGGCCCACGGCGGATGGCTGTTTCTTCTTTCCCCGCCGCCGTTCCTTCGGTGGGAAGGTGCCGTTGGTTGAACGGTTCATCGCGTTCCTCCTGTTGATCGGGTTGCTGCCGTGTTTCCTGTTGATCGCGCTGCTGGTCGCCTGCGCGGATGGGTTCCCGGTCATTTTCCGGCAGGAGCGGATCGGTTATGGCGGAAACGCCTTCACGCTCTACAAGTTCCGGACCATGCGCCAGACCGCCCGGAAGGTGCGGGACGGGATGATCCGGAAGTGGGGTGAGAGCGACCGGGTCTTCAAACTCGACCATGATCCGCGCGTCTCGCCGGTCGGACGGTTGTTGCGGCGTTCATTTCTCGACGAGTTGCCCCAATTGCTGAATGTCGTGAAAGGGGAGATGCGGCTTTTCGGTCCCCGTCCGCTGCCGGCCTACGAACACGCCCACTATCACCGTTCCGACCAGGCGCTGCGTCTGGTGGGTGTGCCGGGGATCTCCGGGCTGTGGCAGGTGTCGGGGCGGAACGCGCTGAGTTTCGATGAGATGTGCCTGCTGGATTACTACGGGCTTTGCCATCAGGGCTTCTGGTTTAATCTCTGGTTGCTTTTCCGGACGGTGGGAACGGTCTTCAGGGAAATGAGGACGTGAGCGAGCAGGGCACCGGTCAGGAATGAGGCGATCATCGGCCGGTCGGTGAGCAGGGCGGCCAGGGTCAGCCCCGCCAACACCGTAAGGAGGGCGAGGGGGCGTTTTTCACGATCGACGAGCGATACCCTGACGCGATCCGACTCGGTCGGCGCGAAGAAGAGGGTCGTGCTTGTGGCGTTCGGGAGGAGGAGCGGCACCGGATGGTCCGCGATCCAGCGGTTGGGAAGTCCGAGCGGACGGTCACGCTGTCCCTCCTGCCGCAGCAGCAGATCTCCCGTCCGGGCCAGTGTCAGACTGAATCGCGCCCGGTGTCCCGATTCAGGATTGGATATCCGGAGCCGCACCGCCCGTTTGATCGATGCGACGCGGTCCAGCGCCAGTCGGAACGCATCCAGAACCCGTTCGCCGTTCGGGGAGGCGGGATCGAGCGTCACGAAAACGGTTTCATGCCGGAGCGGCCAAAGCGCCAGCATCCATTCGGAGAGGCATGCGCCGAGAAGTGCCGCGAACAGTTGGAAAAAGGAAGCGCCGGCAATCACGCCGGCGCCCGATAACAGCAGACACGCATAGAGGAACGTGCGCATGTCAGGCCTGTTCGGGCAGGATGTGGACGATACGGCCGTCCACCTTCAGCCGGTTCGCCGCCAGGAGCCGCAACGCCTCCGGATACGCCTCATGCTCCTGAACCTGGATGCGGGCGTGCAGGGTCTCCGGCGTGTCGCCCTCCTCGATCGGAACGCAACGCTGGACGATGATCGGGCCGGTGTCGGTTCCCGCATCGACAAAATGAACGGTGCACCCCGCGACTTTCGCGCCGTATTCAAGCGCCTGGGTCCAGCCGTGGACACCCGGAAAAGCGGGGAGAAGCGCGGGGTGGATGTTGAGGACCCGCATGGGAAACGCGCCCAACAGCGCGGGTTTGACAATCCGCATGAAGCCTGCGAGGACCACCGTATCCACACCGGCGTCCTTCAGCCACTGGATGCAGCGCATCTCCGCCTCGCCCTCCAGTTTGGTCTTGAAGGGGGCGCAATCCAACCAGCGGGCAGGGATCGCATACCGTTTGGCGCGATCCAAAATCTTGGCGTCCGCCACATCCGCCAAAACCAGTTTGATCTCGGCGTTCAGCGACCCGTCAAGAATCGCGTTCAGGATCGACTGCATGTTCGATCCTGAACCCGAACCCAACACGCCGATCTTGAGAGCGGGTGTTGCCATGACGACCTTACTTGTTCAGCGCGCCATCGACTTTTTTCTTCAGATCTTCAGCGGCTTTCTCAGTCGCCTTCGCGCCGTCCTGAGCGGCTTTCTCGATGTCCTTCGCGACATCCTTGGCGGCCTTCTCGACGTCCTTCGCGGCGTCTTTCACCGTCTTCTCGGTCTTCTCAGCGGCGTTGGCGGCCTTGTCAGCCAGGGTCTCGTCCTTCTTGCAACCCGTGAAAGCGATCGCGCACGCGATCACGACTGCCATCATCATCATCTGCTTCATTTAGGTCCCTCCTAAGGTTGGTTGTTCTCCGCGACACTGCGGATAAGCCATTAGATGATGCAATATCTTACCACGCCTTGTGACGGATTGTGAAGCGGGAATTTCGCCCGTTTCATTAAAAAAATGAAATGAAATGAAAGACGGGCCCCCGCGTCGGGCGCAAGAAGCATTGACATCCGGATGGGGCGTGGTACGATTACAGACCATGAAAACCATCGAACCCTCTTTGCGAGACGACGTACAGAATCTTTGCGCCATCGATCAGCGGTATCGCCCAGACGCCTACTATTTTGTGGTGGAGGCGCTCGACGTGACCGTCAAACGGATCCGGGCCGATCAGCCGGGCCACGGCCGGCACATCACCGCGCGTGAGCTGCTGGAGGGCGTCCGGAACTACGCGTTGGACGAGTTCGGGCCGATGGCGTATACGGTCCTGACCGAGTGGGGACTTCGTACGACCGCCGATTTCGGGGAGATCGTCTACAATATGATCCACATCGGCCGGTTCGGGAAGACGGATGATGACAAGAAAGAGGATTTCCAGCACGTGTATACTTTCGAAGAGGCTTTCCTTGAGCCGTATCAGTAGGGGATTGCGTAACGGTGGATTATGGCTGAGATCAAACGATTGCCGGGATGCGCCTTTTTGAGTTTTCCCCAAATGGAGGAGCTGTTGCGGGAGGAACTGCTGGGGCGCTTCGGGATGCGGACGCCGCCGGTTCCCGCTTCCGGAGGGAAGCCGGACCGGTTCATTCCGGGCGAGGTCCGCTGGTACGGCCCGATCCTCTATTGTCCGGCCTTCCGGAATCCGGAGCGGGTGGAGGCGTTGCCCTATTGGGCGCAGACGGCCTTCCGCGCGCCGATGCTTCTGACGATCGAATCGGCGGGTGACGCCGCCAAGGCGATGATGGCCCTGCAACGGAACTGGGCGTCATGCCAATACCAGCTGTGGCGGCGGGCGGAGCTGATCGAGCGGAAGTTGCCCTTCATCCCGACCAAGCCCCGGACGTTCCCGTTCGATTTCCCGACCACGCCGATGGGGATCTTCACCCTGGTGAACGACCGCCAGATCCTGGCGAGCGCGGAGACCTCCAGCGATCTGGCGTTGGGTGCCCTCCCGCTGGTTGAGGATCACACCAATCCGCCGAGCCGCGCCTATCTGAAACTGCAGGAGTCGCTGGCGTATCTCCATCACGATTTCGGCGTGCCGTATCCCGCCCCCGGCGAGCGGTGTTTCGATGCGGGAGCCTGTCCCGGCGGCTGGACCTGGGTGATGCGCCAGTGCGGGGCGGAGGTGTATGCGGTGGATCGGACGGAACTCCATCCCTTGCTGATGCGCGATCCGAAGGTCACCTTCCGCGTCCATGACGCCTTCACCCTCACGCCGGAGGAACTGGGCGCGTTCGATTGGGTGGTCAGCGATGTGATCTGCTATCCCGACCGGCTGTTGCCATGGGTCCGGCGCTGGATCGCAAGTGGGCGCGTTAAGCACATGGTCTGCACCATCAAACTTCAGGGAGAGGTCGATTGGCAAACAATTGAACCTTTCACGCAAATCCCCAACAGTCGGGTGCGCCATCTCACCCACAACAAACACGAGTTGACGTTCCTGTATGCCGGAGAAGAATGGGGAACGGGAATGGGGAACGGAAGGGAAGATTAAAGGGTTAAAAAGTTATGGGGGATGGGTTAAAAGGTATGGGGAATGGGGACGTTCACCGATAACGGAGAGAAGGGAACAGGCATGAAAAGACGCGGTTTTCTGAAAGGGGCGGCGGGCGCCGTCCTTGCGGCGGGTTTCCCCGCGATTGTCCGGGCGCGCAACGCGAACGGCATGTTGTGCCACGCCTGTATCGGGACGGGCAACATGGCGTGGGGCGATCTCAACAGTTTCCACTCCCACACGGGAACGGAGATCGTCGCGCTGTGCGATGTGGACGCCACCTTTCTGGAGCGGGCGCACAAGCTGGTCCCCTCCGCCCGGCTCTACTCCGACTGGCGGACCATGCTGGAAGAGGAGGGCGACCGGATCGACTCCGTCAACGTCTCGATCCCGGACCACAACCACACGATCGCGGCGGTCACGGCGATGCGGAAGGGCAAGCACGTCTACTGCCAGAAGCCGCTCTGCCATGAGATGGACGAATGCCGCCTGATCCGGAAGACGGCGAAGGAGACCGGGGTCGTCACGCAGCTGGGCATCCAGTATTCCGCCGGGCTGGGCGACCGCCTCTGTGTGGAATACCTCCGCGAACGGGCGATCGGCACGATTCAGCATGTCTGGATGTTCTCGACCCGCAACGGCATCTCCCGCATCCGGCCCTCGTTGCCGCCCGCCTCGCCCGTGCCCGCGCATCTCAATTGGGATCTGTGGATCGGCACCGCGCCCTTCCGTCCCTACGCCGAGAAGGTTTACCATCCCCTGATCTGGCGTATCTGGCGCGATTTCGGGTCGGGGTGGATCGGCGACATCGGGTGCCACCTCCACAGCGCCTTCTGGCAGGGGCTTAATCTCGGCGAGACCTCCCCGCTTACGGTGCGAGCGGAGGTCGAGGAGGCGTGGAAGACCAATCCCGAACGGCGCGTGCAGACCTGGCCGTGCGGCGCCCACGTCACATGGGTCTATCCCGGCAATCCCTTCACCGACGGCAAGCCCCTGACGGTCGAGTGGTTCGACGGTTTTTCGGATCCCAAGGCGAACACGCCGCCGCATCTTCTGCCGCCGCCCCGGCTGACCGAGTTGGCGAAGACGGTCGGGATGGATGCGTTGCCGCTGGAGGGGAAGGTGTTGGAGGGGACGGACGGCTGGCTGATTCTCCCGCATACCAGCGGACCGCGTTTCGTGATGAAAAACGGGAAACCGGAGCCGGAGAAACTCCAGCTCCCCAAGCAGCCCAGCCACTACCACGATTTTCTGGACGCCTGCATCGCCGGCCGTCCGGCGCGCGGCGCGTTCGATTGGGCGACCTGGATGATGGAGGCGATCCTGATCGGCGCGATCGCCGAACGGGTTCCCGACACCACCCTCCAATGGCGCCCCGACCCCGCCACGCTCGGCAACGCGGAAGCCGACAAACTCTTCACGCGCGCCTACCGCGACGGCTGGAAACTGGCGGGTTTATGAGCCCTCCGGCTATGTGAAATTCGCTCTGACGATTCCGCCGGTCACAGTGTCAATCATCCCCTCCGAGCATCTCGCCAGTTGCCGCATCCAGATAGATTTGGATGAACGGATAGTATCCCTCCCGTTTGGGTTTCATGAACGTGTTTACCCAGACTAAATGGTATTTGCCGATGGGAATCGTTTGGGGATCGGAAAAACCCGACACGTCTGCGGGACGGATGTAGTTGTAGTTGGGCATCCGGTATTCCAGCCGGTTTGTCACGAAGGTGATGTTCGGGATGAGATCCTTGAGGGGGAAATACTTATTCAGATATTCGGTACCCTTCTTCCGTCCATCTTCTGCCGTCAACATGACTTTCGTCGGGAGATTCGTCGGAATCAGGCAGGTCGAATTGTACCATTCCCCCAACGGGTATCCTGGCAGGTCTGCCATCTTAATGCAGACCGGGAAAATCGCGGGATATCCGTTGGCGCGCGCCTGCATGTTGATGATCCATACCCCGTCGAATGATGAAGAACAAAGGTCGAACTTCGTGTTGTCCCATAGGTTGGAGACACCAAACATCGCGGCATATTCCGCCGCCTTCCGCCTCGCTTCGACCCCATCGGTCCGGAGTGGTTTCCACACCCCATAGGTATATGGAACATTCGGATCTTGATAGAAATAATTACGCACAGCGATAAGCCTGCCGCTTTTGTCATCCAAAAACTCGAACTTGCATCTTTCCCATTGCCTCTTGATAGACAAATCGAATCTGAATTCGACTTCAATACGTTCTTGTGAATCCATCCTGTCGGTAGCGTTTCGTGTGACCCATGTCCTCGCTTTTACGAATGCGTTCGTCCAGAATCCGGGCAGCGGTATCCACGCTGGGCGGTAATCTTGCTTAAAGTAACCCTTATATGCCTCGTTGGTTGTCCATAGTTTGGATGCCCACGATCTCGCCAAAACGATATACCGTTCACGTTCCGGCCCCGTTACCTCGCTCTCTTGACGGTATGGCCTTCCCGTAAGGTAATTAACCTCTTGACCGTTCAGTGTGCTGCCCAAAAGTCTGAATACCAAGGAGATGAAGACGATTAAAACGATGATGATCTTCTTCTGCATGATCTGTTCCTTTTCAATATGGTTTCTCATTCAGATCGATGGTGGTGGATGTTGACGGTTCAGAGGGTTTGCCCATGAATTCGCGCGCGCGTCGCTATCATATCTCATTTTCCCGCTAATAGAGTTTCCGGCCGTAGACGAGGAGTTTTGAGAAACGGAAAAGCCCTTCCGCCACGGGATCGTTGCGGGTGACCCGGACGAAGAGAGCCCGTTCGGGTTTCTCCGCGAGGGGAATCCGCCAGGAGTCGGCATCCTTCTCGATGGTGGTGAGGGTCTTCCAGCTCTTGCCGTCTTCGGAGATTTCGACCGTGAAGGGAAGCTGTCCCTTGCGTTGCTTCGGATTCCGGGCGTTGACCAGCACGATGCCGTTGACCTCGGAGATGCCGCCGAGCCGCAGCTGGATCCACGTTCCGTCCGCTCCGCGCGCGGCGGAGACGGGCGGCGCGACTTTGGTGCCGCGCAGCGGCGTGGCGTCGGAGAATTCGGGGTGGCGTTCGGGCACGTCGTAGAGTCCGTTCTTGGCGTATTGGACGAGACTGTTGGAGGAGATGAGCGCGCCGCCGAAATCTTCCAGCGGGAAAGGTTGCGCTCCTTTGGGGAAGGGGTCGGGCGGATAGAGGCGATTCGTCAGTGCGACGAGACGCTGGAACCGGTCATACGCGCTGTCCGCCTCCGCTTTGACGATCAGTTTGCGCCAGACCCCCCGGGTGCCGGCGTTGGCCTTGTCCTTGGATGCGCCCGGAGCGCCGGAGGCCACTGTCCCGGTCACGAGATCCAGGAAGGGTGTCTCCCATTTCGCTTGGCCGACATACCGCTTCGCGCCCCAGGAGAGGGTCTGCATGAAGAAGTCGTCCGTCTTGGGGCGGGCGGCCAGCGCGGCTCCGTAGAGTTTGAAGAGCCGGTCCGGATCACTCTTGCCGAACCGGTTGGCGAGTTGGTTGAGGACCAGGGCGTAGTTGGGCTTCTCGGGGAATGACCGTCCGGTGAGCTGGATGGCCTGGAGCATCCGGATGATGGCTGCGTCGAGCGCCTCCTTTTGTTCCGGAGCGGTGAGGGTGTTGAAGTAGGGCTCCATCAGGTTCGTGACGATGGGGATCCGCTCGAAGGTGGTTTTCAGAACGGTGTCGGCGTAGAGGGTCCACGCCTCCGCCGGGGCCTTGCCCGCCGTGAGGTACTGGTTCCAGTCGCGGCCGGCCGGCCAGTTGCCGGGCACCTTCTCCATCGCGGTCTTGAAAAGTTCCGCAACCTCCGGCCGATAAACGGTGTTGGTGCCCGCCATCGCCTGAATCCGCCGGATGCCCGCCAGCCAGCGCGGATATTCCCGGTCCTGGAGGGATGTGCCCTCGTAGAGATCCTCGGCCGCGAGCAGATTCTGGTAACCGCCCCATTTGAAGACGCCCCACCGTCCCTGCGTGTAGGGCTGGATGTAGTAGTGGATCTGCCACTGTTTGGGTCCGCCGCGCTCGGGCCGGACGACGAAGGCGCAGTGGCCGGGCTGGCCCGCCGTGACCGCCATCAGCCCGTGCGCGTGGCCGAGGGTGGTCGCGAAGGAGGAGATCATGTTGCAGACGCCGCCGATCTCGGGGCTGGTGATGTAACGGCTCTGTTCGTGGATCCAGGGCTGGTAGTAGAGGGGATTGTGTACCGACTCCCCGAAGCAGTTCCGCAGACGGTAGGGGACCTGCCATCCCAGTCTGAAGGTCTTCTCGTACGAGGTGTTGCAGAAAGCGTTGAAGGCCAACAGCTCTTCGGGATCGTTCCGGTCCCACGGGAAGAGGAGATACCGCCACTCGTATGTGTCCAGTCCGTAGACCTTGTCGTGCAGCCGTCCGGCATGTGACAGTTCGGTGAAGATTTGGAGCGTCCGGACCAGGGCCTCGTCGTTCGGCACGGGGGGACGGATGCCGTTGGCGGCCTCTTTCGCCAGCCGCTCCTGTGTACGGGTCGTCTCGTTGGTGGACACGGTGAGCGGGAAATTCATGGAGAACGCCGTCGCGGCCTTCCGCTGAAAGGCGTTGGTGTAGATGCCCGGCTCATTCCATGCCATCAGTTCCAGATAGGTCAGCGCACTCGCCGCGCCGTAATGCCGGGGACCCGATCCCGCGAAAGCCTCCATCCAGTCGCGGTCGGCGAGGAAGGCGTCGAGAAAACGGGATCCGCCCTCGTTGGCGAGGATGCGCCCGAAGGCCTTTTCTCCGACCGAGGCGAGGATATGGGCTCGGACGAGGGCGGTGCGTTGCGCGTCGGTGAGGTCGGGGAGCTGCGCGGGGGTCACACCGTCGAGCGTCTGGAGATCGGCGTTGAGCCGTTTCCGGAACTCGAACGGCGGCGCGCCCGTCGCGGGTGTCCGGGGCCGCAGGACCGTTTTACGGGGATGGGGTTTCAGATACTTCTTCGCCTCCGGGGCTTTGAACCGGCGCAGGAAACCCACTGCCGCCATTCCCCACAGGGTTTGGTCGTCCATCGCGGCGATCGAATCCAGCAGCCGGATGTTCGCCTGTTCCCGCTCCTTGTCGGTCCGGTAGAGGGCGAAGGGGAGCATCGCGATCGCCTGACGCTGGTTGACGGTTAGGTGGCGGTCGCTCTTCGCGGCCTCGCGGGCGATGACCGCCTCTCCCTTGTCAAAGGTCTTCCGCTCGCGGTCGGCGTTGACCTCGGCGATCAGCGCCACCCCTGTTCCCATCGTGAAGCGGCGTTGCCAGCCCGAAAGGTCCTGCGGGTCGAGCGTTTTCAGCCGCTCGAAAACCGCGCCGTATCCCTTCTTTCCGGTCAACCGCGCCACGGTGCCGAGTTGCGGTTCCACCAGCGCAAGCGCCTCGCCGATCGTCTCCGCCGCCTCGACTCCCGTTAGCGTCTCCGCCTTCGCGATCAATTTTTCCGCCTCATCCCGAATCGCTTCCGCCGCCTTGATCCGTTCGATGAGCGCGTCGGCGGTCGCCGTGATGGGGATGTTCTCCAGCACGGAAAAACCGCGACCGTTCGCCGCGGTCAGGAAGAGCGCGGGGAGTTTGTGCGATGTGAGATCGCCCGGCTCCGCCCACGTTTGGGCGGCCTTGCTCTCCGGGTTCGGCTGGTCGCGGATATCGAGCGTACCGGTCACATACCGGGAGGTCACTGCGTTCTGGAAGGCGTCGGATTGGAAGACGCGGTGGACGGCTCGCCCGGACGCGCTCCAGTCGCTTCCGTAGGCGAAGACCATCATCCCCTTTCCGGCGGCCTTCGCCTCGTCGGCCATCGTCGCGCCGCGACAGGTCCGTATCGCCGCGAAGGCCAGCATCACGAGGAAGAGAGCCCGCAGGTTCGGAGAAGGGGAAGAACGCATAAGACCTCCGGAAGTTTACCGCTTCATGGCCTCGAGCATCCACGGTTCAACCGGCATCACTTCCCAGTTTTTGAACCGCATCTCGTTGTCCGCACCGCCGTGCAGCTGGAGACCGAGTTTGCCGGTCTTCTCGCAGGGCGGATCGATGATGTCGAAGGTCTCGAAGCCGTTGAGCCGGTTGACGATCCGGTCGCCGACCGCGATGGTCGAGACGGTGTTCCATCCGTTGGTATTCCGGACCTTGGTGACCAGCTCATCATTCATGGCGACCCATCCCCGGCCCTTGGTGGTCTTGCCCTGGGTGTGCCAAAGGGCGGAGTCGCGGTTGTTGCCGGCGATCTCGTTCTGGAACCCCTTAAGAACCCACGGGATATCCTCCTCGGCGGCGCGGAAGTAGAGGGCGGAGTTGCCGCCGTTGATCTGGTAGGTCACCCGCGCCATGAAGTTGTCATAATCGGCATCCGAGATGACCAGCCCATCCTTCTTCTCGTTTTTGTCGTGAACGCCGCGCAGGTAGACCCCGCCCTTCTCTTCCACGAAACTCCAGTCCTGCGGAATCACATAGTGCGCGTCCTTCAGCGCCCACTTGCCGTCGCCGCCTTTCACGAAGAACGGCTTCCAGGGCGGACAGGGCGGCAGGGTTTTGATGCGGATGTTCCGCCAGTGGGAGATGCCCTCTTTACCCGCATGGATCTGGAGACCGAAGAACCCCTTCTGCTGGCAGTCGTCAAAGATGTCGGTCACCTTGACACCGTTGATCCAGGTTTTGATCGACGGTCCGACACACTGGATCTCCATCTCGTTCCAGTCGCCGCGCTTGAAGACCTTCTTGGCGGCATCCAGCCGCTCTTTCGGCGTGGAGATGTCCAGCCAGACGATCCCGAAGCGGTGACCGCGCCGCCCCTCGTCGTAAATGCGGGCGCAGGAGTCGCCGTCGGGACGGATCTCGGATTGGTAGCCGAAGACGCGGGTTCCGTTTTTGAGTTTCGCGTCGGGGCGGGTGGAGGAACGGAACTGGACGCCTGAATTCCCGTTTTCGCATTTGAACTCGATTTTGAAGATGAAGTTTTCATACTCCTTCTCGGTGCAGAGGAAGGTGTTGCCGGGCGTGTTCGGGGCGCACCGTCCGACGATCTCCCCGTTCTCAACCGCGTAGGTCGCGCTTCCCCCGTTCAGTTTCCATCCGTTGAGCGTCTTCCCGTCAAACAGGTCGGTGAAGCCCTCCTCCGCGAACAACCCCACCGCCATCGTGCAAACACAAGCGGCAGTCAAAAGCCTTGTCATCGTCAGAACCTCCCTTTAATGGATAATCGGTCATTAAAACAGGAGAAGTATATACTATTCGTGGGCAAGTGTGAAGAGGGAACAGGGACACGGGTGTATCTGGGTAATTCACTATGTATTATTGTGAAATTGTGGAATTATGGCAATGTGGCATTGTGGCATTTTCCCAATTTCATATTCCATAATGTCTCAATCCCACACTTCCACAATTTCACAATGGTTGTATGGCATGGGTGAAAAACAGAGATGCGCCCGAGGGACACCTCTTTCCAACTTTTGGCTTCGTTGGCGGCGGCGGTTTTGCTATTGTATTCCCATCCCATAAGGGGAAAGGGCGGGAAACGTCAAGGCAAGTTAGGGGAGGTCGGAATGAAGCGTGTGTTGCGGATGGCGGGAATTGCGGGCGTGATGGCGGGATGTGTCTGGGCGGGACAGGCGGATAACCCGTATGGCGCGTGTGCGCACATTTCGCGGCATGGCGAGTATGAGGTCCGGGTGCAGACCTATCAGCGGATGGGAGAGATCGGGATCGGATGGACGCGGAGCGATTTCGACTGGCGCACGATCCAGCGCGAGGATGGGAAGTGGGATTTCACCATGTTCGACAACACGGTGGAGGATGCGGAGAAAGGGGATATCCAGATCCTGCCGATCCTCTGTTCCCCGCCCCGGTTCGCCTATCCCGCGCATGAGCATCTCGACCTGTGGAGCGGCTATGTCCGGGAGCTGGTGCGGCACTTCGGCAAGCGGTTGCCGGTGGTGGAGGTTTGGAACGAGCAGAATATCCCCAGCTTTTGGAAGAACCCCTCGGCGAAGGATTACACCGCGCTTCTGAAGGCGACCTATGCGGCAGTCAAGTCGGTCAATCCCGAGATCCAAGTCGCGATCGGCGGCCATGCCGGTGTGCCGATCCCGTTTATCGAGGAGGTCTACAAACTCGGCGGGAAGGATGCCTTTGACATCATGAA
>DBXN01000167.1:5498-7199 GCA_002309585.1 Verrucomicrobia bacterium UBA1211 | reverse complement strand
GGCGTTACGCGAGCTGATGGCGAAGTACGGCGACGCGGACAAAAAGGTGTGGATCACCGAGATCGGCTGGCCGACCCACTCGTGCCAACTGGCCGCGAAGGGAATCATACGCGCGGGGTTGGCGAAGATCCAGCCGAACAAGAAGAATTGGCATGTCCTTTTCCTGGATGAGGATGGTTTCGCCGAGGAGAACGGGGTCACGGCCCTGCTGGCGGCGGAACTGCCGGAGGGATCGGTGCTTCAGACGTGCGGCCCCGACACCTTCAAAGGTGCCTTGCTTGGCGGGACGTACGATGTGGTGGTCTATCCCTTCAGCGAGCGCTTTCCGGTACAGACCATCGACGCCGTGATCGATTTCGTCCGGCGCGGGGGCATATTGGTGGAGTTCGGCGGTATGCCGCTGTGGACGGGTGTCCGGACCGACAAGGCGAAGGACGATGCGATCCCCGAATGGAAGTACCGGGACATACTTCGGATCGGAGTCGAGGCGTGGTGGACCAACAAGGCGCTTCCGGAGACGTTGCCGGTCTTCGCGGCCGAGGGGGTGGAGGGAGTCCCGGTGCCGAAAGAGGGGATCACGGCAGAGCGATTCCTCACCCCGAACCGCTTCAAGGAGGGCGACACCTTCATCCCGCTCTTGACCGGCAAAACCAAGGAAGGGGTGTCGGCGACCGCCGCCGCCGTGGTGAAGTTCAACAGCGACATGAAGGGCGCCTTGATTCTCTCGGGCCTCTTCGAGCGGCAGATGTCCACCAGTAGCGAGGCCCGTCAGGCGAAGATGGTTCCCCGCGCTAACCTGATCGCCTTCGCGATGGGGGTCGAGCGGCTCTTCTGGTATGAGTTCCAGGCGCCGGAGAGCGATGCGTTCGATCCCGAATCGCACTTCGGGATGACGCATCGGTCGCACGCCTTCAAACCCGCCGCGGAAGCCTATCGCGCACTGATCGCGCAGCGCCCGGTCGGGTCGGTGCGGCGGCCGGATCCGTGGCGGTCGGAAGACGGCCGCTTCTACCATCCCATGTGGACGCGGCCGGACGGCAAGACCGCCGGGGCGGTCTGGATGGCGCCGCAGTCCGAAACCTGCGCCGTGACCTTCGATTCCGACAAAATGACCTTTGCGACCCATCTGGGCCATCCGCTGAAAGCGGCCCCGATGAAGGGGACGACCTATCTGCTCCAGCTGGGGGATGCGCCGATCTACTTCACGGGTGGGGCGCTGAAGGCGGTCAAGCCGGTTTCGGCGGACGAAGCCGCCTTCCGTGCGACCATCCCCAGCATCCTCTCCCGTTGCGCCGAGCAGTATCGTGGGTTGGTGAAACGGATGGAGGGGACGAAGGACCGTTTCCCGCAGCGGTGGCAGAACGGTCAGCTGGTGACCGTCGATCCGAAGGGCTGGACGAGCGGCTTTTTCCCCGGAAGCCTCTGGTTGCTCTACGAGGCGACGGGCGATGAGACGTTCAAGACGGAGGCGTTGCGCTACACCGGCATGCTGGAGCAGATCCGCCACTACAGCGGCAATCACGACATCGGCTTCATGCTCTATTGCAGCGCGGGGAACGGGTTGCGGCTGGCGCAGCCCGAAGGATACAAAGAGATTCTGCTGGACGGCGCGAATGCGCTGTGTAAGCGGTATGTGCCGCAACTGGGGATGATCCGGTCGTGGGAAAACCATCACAACCCGGTGATCATCGACAACATGAT
>DBXN01000167.1:200-5401 GCA_002309585.1 Verrucomicrobia bacterium UBA1211 | reverse complement strand
GTCCCGACGGCAGCGCCTACCACATCGTCGATTACAATCCCCGTTCCGGCCGGGTTTACGCCTACGAGGCGGGGCAGGGGGCTTCGGCGGACACGCCGTGGGCGCGCGGGCAGTCGTGGGGCCTGTACGGCTTCACGATGATGTACCGCGAGACTCGGAAACCGGTCTATCTGGAACGGGCGGTGAAACTGGCGGATTATCTCATCGGCCATCCCAACATGCCCGCCGACAAGATTCCGTATTGGGATTACGGCGCCGCCGGGATCCCGCTAGTGCCGCGTGATGCTTCTGCCGGCGCGATCATGGCCAGCGCGCTGCTGGAGCTGTCCGGTTTCGCCCCCGCCGAAAAGGCGGCCATCTACCGTCGGACCGCCTTCGACCAGCTGCGCGCTCTGGCGTCATCCCGCTATCTCGCCGATCCCGGAACCAACGGCAACTTCCTGCTGAAACATTGCGTCGGGCATCTGCCGGGCGACAGCGAGGTCGATGTCCCGCTCGTCTACGCCGACTACTACTTCCTGGAGGCCCTGCTTAGGGCAAGAGAAGGTTAAAAGGTTAAAGGGTTAAAAGATTAAAAGGTTATGGGCGAAGGAGCCAGACGCTCAACGCCCAACCCTCAACGTGCCGCGGGTTTGGCCCGCTTGAGTTGGCGGACCTCCTCTTCGCTCAGCTCCCGCCAGTCGCCCGGTTCCATGTTCCGAATCTTGAGCGGCCCGATCCGAACGCGGGTCAGGTCCAGGACGGTGAATCCGGCGACGGCGCACATTTTACGGATTTGGCGGTTGCGGCCCTCGGAGAGGGTGAAGGCGAGCTTGTGGATGTGGTTCGACCCGACGCGGAGCACCTCGACCTCGACAGGGCGGATCAGGTAACCGTCGATCTCCATCCGGGAACGGAGGACAGCGATCTTCTCGTCCGAGAAGTGGCCCGCCACGCGGGCGATGTAGGTCTTGGTGTGGCCGAAGCGCGGATGGGTCATGATGTTGATCAACTCCCCGTCGTTGGAGAGCAGCAGCAGTCCCTCGGTGTCCTTGTCGAGACGGCCGACCGGGACGAGCCGTTCGGCGTACTCCTCGCGCATCAGGTCACAGACGGTTTCGCCCCTGCTGTTGTCGGCGCTGCAGATGATGCCGCGCGGCTTGTAGAGCAGGACGGTGTGAAGCTCCTCGGTGGCGGTATCCAGCGGCTTACCGTTGACGGCGATCGTGTCCCGGCCGATGACCACGCGCAATCCCGGCTCGTTCACCGTCTTGCCGTTCACGGTGACCTCGCCGGCGGCGATCATCTCCGCCGCGTGGCGGCGGGAGGCGATTCCCCGGTGGGAGAGGATGTTCTGCAGCCGCTCGCCTTCCGGCGGCGGGGCGTCGGGGTCGCGCTGCGGTTGCGGGGCGGGCCGGGTGACGCGCTTTTGGGGTTGCCGTTTGGGTCGGTTGGGATTAAAATCGCTTCTCATCATGTCACTTTCGGATCGTGATTATTGTCGAACGGGGTATCAGCCGAAAAACCGGTGGCCGGGATTCTGGCTTCGCTTTAGGTTTTGGCTGTGGCGCCTGTTCCATCGGAGGTGAGGCCCCGGTAATCGGCGAGCGCCTTTCGGAACGCCTCCGTCTGGGCGTAGCCGCAACTCTTGAATTCGGGGCAGAAGCCGCGGTAGACGCACTCCGGTACGCAGACGGAGTGAAGTTCCGGTTCGACCTCTTTAACGGCATCCAAAACCATCTTCCAGGCGGCGGTCGTTTCGGGGGAGGCCTGGCGGCAGAGCCGTTTCCGGGAGATGAAGATCATCGCCTGGGCGTTGGCGCAGCACTCGTGGTTGACCAGGGCGCTTTGGGGCAGGTCGTCCCGGTTGACCCCGGTCCGGTCGCTCCGCTGGGTACTGACGAAGTGCTCGATCCCGAACTTGTGGCGGACGAAGTGGACGCTGACCCAATACTTCAGATTGATCCATTTCCACTTGAAGATCATCTGCCGGATGGGGGAGTGTTCCGCCAACAGGATCCGCCGTTTCCACGCGCTGCTCGGCTCTTTGGTGCCTTCCGGCATCCGAATGGTGGTCCGGGCCGCGTCCGCGATGTCGCGCCACTGGAAACGGGTCTTGAGATATTGAAGTTGAAGAGGTGCTTGCATGTTTTCTATTGTGCCGTTTTGGCGGGGGGAATGCAAGCGTCAAGTGGGTGGAGGGCATACAAAATCACCAGCCCATGTGCCGGGGATCGGAAGGGGCGAAAAAGGATGCCCGGCGGGGTACGGTTTCTTATTGAAGGGGATCGGTTTGTTTGCTACTGTTTCTCTGTTTACTGGGACATTCGGAAAGGGGAGAAGAGGGTGAACCGAAGGAAATTTATGATGGCATCGGCCATGACGCTGTTCGCGTCGCGGATCCTGAAGGCGCAAGATGCGGCGAATGGCGAAGGGACGGCGGAACCGCCGAAAGAGGAGCCGCTTTTTGAGATCAAGCCGTATGTCCAGCTGATGGGACCCGATTCGGTCGGGATTGGCTGGATGACGGCGAAAAAAGCGACCGGGTATGTGACGTGGTCGCAGGACGACGGCGCGACGTGGAACAAGGCGTGGCGCGAGGAGGATGGCCTGCTGGATGCGAACGACATCATCCACCGTGCGGTGATCGGGGGAGTGGATCCTGCCAAACCGTTGCGGTGGCGGGTCCATTCGCGCGCGTTTGACACGTTCGGGCCGTACAAGGTCTCCTATCGGGGCGAGGAGCAGACGTTGGAGGGCGGGATCCGGGCGATCCTTCCGCGTCAGGACGCCGTCTCGTTCGCGATGCTCAACGATGTCCACCAGACCCTGCCGATTTACCCCACGTTGAAGGCCTACGTGAAGGAGCCGGTGAACTTTACCGTTTTCAACGGGGATATTCTGAACCACATTGAGGACGAGGCTTCGGTGAAGGCCTTTCTGCTGAACCCGTTGGCGTTGTGGACGGAAGCGACCGGAGCGCCGTGCTGGTATCTGCGAGGGAACCATGAGACGCGCGGCGCGTTCGCGCGGCACCTGAGGGATTATCTGCCGCTGGTGGAGGGCCGGTTTTACGGTGCGGTGACGCTGGGACCTGCGCGGTTCGTCTTTTTGGATACGGGCGAGGACAAGCGGGATGACCATGCCGAGTACAGCGGGCTGACCGATTTTGACGGATATCTGGCGAGGCAGACGGCGTGGCTCAAGGCCGAGACGGCGGGTGAGGCGTGGCGGTCAGCGAAATTCCGGATCGTGATTGAACACATTCCAGCCACGATTACGGCCGCTCGCCGGTACAGCCCTTCCGTGCCGAGAATTCTGGCGTTGCAGGAGGTGCTGAAGACGGCGAATGTCTCGGCGATGTTCGCCGCGCATCTCCACCGGCGCGGTTGGCATGAGCCGGAAGCGGAACGGCCCTATCCGATGATCGTCGGGGGCGGACCCAAGAGCGCGACCCTGACGCGATGTGATATCGTGGGTGGTACGATGCGGATTTCCCAGTTCGATATGTCGGGAGAGAGGGTTGTTGATGAGGAAATCAAAGGTTAAAAGGTTACGGGGAACGGAAGGCTGAGGGCTGATGTCTGAAGTCTCTGGATTTTGCTTTGGTATTGGGTTACTGACAAGAAAGGAAAAATCAAGATGCATATGGCTGATGCGCTGTTGGCGCCGGGTGTGGCGACAACGATGTATGTGTGTTCGGGAGTCGCGGCGGCTTGCGCCGTCCGCAAGGTGCGGGCGTCGGAAGACACCTCCAAGGTTCCGTTGATGGGTGTGATGGGCGCGTTTGTCTTCGCGGCCCAGATGATCAACTTCACGATCCCGGGAACCGGTTCGTCGGGGCATCTCTGCGGTGGTATGCTGCTGGCGGGATTGTTGGGACCCTCGGCCGCCTTTCTGACGATGATCGGTATTCTGCTGATCCAATGTCTGCTGTTCGCCGATGGGGGGGTGCTCGCCTTGGGGGCGAATATCTGGAATATGGCCTTCTACGGCTGTTTCGTCGGCTATTACCTGATCTGGCGGCCAATCATGGGGAGCAGGCTCTTCGGCGAAGGCAAGGGGGCACAGCGGGCACGTATTGTGTTTGCTTCGATNNGGAATATGGCCTTCTACGGCTGTTTCCTCGGCGGCGGGATCATCTGGCGGGGGATTCTTAAGAACGGATTTTCGCGGAAGAAGATCATTCTGGCGTCGATTCTGGGAAGTGTGATCACCCTTCAGCTCGGTGCCTTTTCCGTCTGCCTCCAGACGCTCGCTTCCGGCATCACGGAGCTTCCCTTCCGGGTGTTTGTCGGCGCGATGCTGCCGATCCATCTGGCGATCGGNNCGGGCACGTATTGTGTTTGCTTCGATTCTGGGGTGCATGGTTACGCTGCAGCTCGGCGCGTTCTCCGTTGTGCTGGAAACCAGCCTCTCCGGTATTACCGAGCTGCCCTTCGGCGCGTTCGTGGCGCTGATGCAGCCGATCCACCTGGCCATCGGCCTGGTCGAAGGCCTGATCACGTCCGCGGTGCTGCTGTTTGTGTATGAATCCCGGCCTGAGCTCCTGCAGTGTGCGGAGTCCGTGGACAGCAACGAGTCCAAACGGTCTCTGAAGGCCGTGGTGGCGATCCTCGCGGTTGTCGCCCTTGTGGTCGGCGGCGGGCTGAGCCTGCTCGCCAGCTCCAATCCGGACGGTCTGGAGTGGGCGCTCTTCGGAAACGCCGAAGAGGGCTACAGCGAGAACATGGGCCTTGACGAGGAGAACTACGGCGCTGCCAGCGCTGCGGCGGACAAAGCCGGAGAGATTCAGGAGAAGGTCGCGTTCCTGCCGGATTACGCGTTCCCGGAGAGTGAAGCGCCGGTGGGCACCACCGTTTCCGGGGTAGTCGGCTCCGCCATGGTTGCGGGTGTCGCACTGCTGATCTGTCTGGCAGGCGGCTTCTTCCGCAAAAAGAAAGCCGGCGCTTCCTGAGCAGCTTTCTCCGGCACCGCAAAAGCAAAAACACAAAACAAAGGGGCGTCCCATGACGCCCCTTATCCGTATTTGAGGGAGACCGTACCGTGAATAAGATGGAAAAAGCGCTGCACGAGCTCGCCGAGATGGATGAGTTGGCAGCGCAGGCCTCGCCGATCCACCGGCTTCATCCGGCGGCGAAGCTTCTCAGCACAATTGCATACATCGTCGTCACCGTCTCCTTTGACAAGTACGACCTGAGCGGACTGCTCCCCATGCTGCT
>DBXN01000167.1:0-173 GCA_002309585.1 Verrucomicrobia bacterium UBA1211 | reverse complement strand
AAGCTGCGCATCGTGCTGCCGCTGGTAATGGCGGTGGGTCTGTTCAACCCGATTTTTGACCGGGGTATCCTGCTGCGTATCGGGGGTCTGGCCGTTTCCGGCGGGACGGTCTCCATGCTGACGCTGATGCTCAAGGGCGTTTTCTGTCTGATGGCCTCCTTCCTGCTGATGGC
>DBXN01000095.1 GCA_002309585.1 Verrucomicrobia bacterium UBA1211 | reverse complement strand
CCCGAGGCCAAGCCCGCGCCGGCTCCCAAGCCGGCTCCGGCGAAGGTCCGTCCCTTCCACCCCATTCCGAAATGGAATATTGCGGAAGCCGTTGAGCGGCTGATGGTTACGCGGGGAATCGATGATGCCTTTTTGGTGGAGTTGCCGGCCCAATCGGCGGGGAAACCGGTCGGGGTGGTTCGCGCTTTCGTTTCGAGCAATGAGGTGCCGACGAGGATTGTTTGGGCGACAACGGAGAAGCTGACGGCGTTGATCGACGCCTCGTCCGCGAAACCGGGTCAGGCGATCCGCGTCTATCCGATTCCCGCCGACGGTCCGGTCTCGCCCCTTTCGGGGGTCGCGGCGGACGCCACGCCGATCCGGGGCCGCGCCGCCCGTACCGCCGGCATGGATTTTCCGCGCACGTTGGCGGAGTTGCGGCATTTGGAGTCGCGGTTCGACACGCCGGTCCGGGATTTCGCCGCCGCCACCTTCTTTGAGGGGTTGAAACCCTCCTTTTCGACCTGGTACAAGGGGGACTGGACGCGGAAGAGCCATTGGGTCGAGCTTCAGAGTTGGCTGCTGGTCCCGGAGCCCACCGCGCTCACCTTCGGGCTGGCGGGGGTCGCCCCGGCGTGGCTGCTGCTGGATGAGAAGGAGACGATGGCCCATCCGGAGGGACTGGCCTACGACAAGTGGACCGAGGGCCGCCCGGTCAAACTCACCGCCGGCCTCCATCGGATGCGGATTCTCACCGTCTGCCGCCAGGAGATCGATACCGGGGTCGCCTGGAAACATCCCGGCGCCTCTGAATTGGCGTCTGAGGTGACGCTGGTGACGGGCGGTGACCTGAAAACCGGGCGCTGGGAGCGCAAGGACCGGCGGGTCCATCCGTTCGCGGAGACGAGTTTCGGTCGATCCTATCGGTTCGCGGGGCAGGAGGGGTGCTTTGTCCCGTATGCACTTGAGAATGAGGGCCATTGCTGGGGGACAAACGCGGTCTGTACCTGGAAGATCGCCGGTCTTCCCGACACGTTGAAGGGGGATAAGGTTTCCGTCACGCTGCTCACGAGCCGGATGCCGATCCGTGTGGAGTCGATTTTGACCGCCGCGACCGGCGAAACCCTCGCCTATCCCTTCGACATCACCTATGACGGCCCGGTCTGTACCGAGGAGTATGTCACCACCCGGGTGGCGGGTCTTCCGTCGATCTGCATGGAGGATGAGCGTATCCGCCCGATGATCCGGATGCGGACCTCCGCCAAGGACGGTCTGACTTACGAGGTGGTCTCGAAGGTCGTCTATCTGGACGGGTCGGCCTTTGACCGGGATGACAAGATCGTGACCGACCGGGGGTGGGCGCGCGTCTATCTCGACACCCACACCGCGGGTAAGGTGAAGGAGATCGTCTGGACGCTTCTGCACGCGGGTTTGGCGATCGACCGCGGCCGGGTCCGTTTCCTTCACGAGCCGTACGACGCGCTGCCCGACGCGGTTTCCGGCGAAACCCTGAAGAGCGGTTCCGATTTCCTGATTCCGGTTGTGGTCAAGGCCTCGCGGGGTGAACCCAAGGCCCGTTCCGCAGCCGATAGCGCCAACGGGACGTTGCTGGTTGATGGCGGTATCTTCGGTGGGATGGAGGGTGATATGCCGGAGGGGTGGCGGCGGTTCGATCTGCCCGCCGCCGGAGAGACCCCGGCCCCGACCGGCATGGCGTGGCTCCGTCCGTTCGCCGCGATCTCGAACGCGCTTCCCGCTTCGGTGGTCTATTACGCCCCCTATGCGACGCTGCCGGATTTGGGGCATGTGGACGATTTCGAGCGGAAAGTTTCCGCGATGGTCGCCTTCCTGACCTCGCCCGCCGCCGGTTCGCCCGTTGTCCGGCTGGTGATTCCGCCCACGCTGGATGTCCTGCCCGATTGCGGGTGCGCCCCGTCATCCGGGCCTTGTCCCCATGCGGCCCAGATGCGTGCGTTCGCCGAATCGGCCATGCGCGTGGCGGACATCTATGGGATCGGAACGGTCGATCTCTATACCGCCTTCAAAACCGCCGTGCCGGATGTTCCGCTGGCGGAGCGGGGCCGTCTGACCCCCGCCGGCATTGGGGTGTTCCGGGCGCTTCTTGAGCGGGCCCGCTAGTCCGCCCGGTGACGCTCCGCCGGATTGAACGAAAGATGGAGGAAGGGACGATGGAAACGCCTTTGCATGAGTATCGTGAGGACTTTCGGGTTCGCGCGGCGGAAGCGGGCATGCGCAACCGGTTGACCGTCGCGGCGTTTTGCGGCTATCTGCAGGAAGCGGCGGGAAACCACGCGCGTGAACTGGGGCTGGGGATCCAGGAGCTTCGGGCGGAGGGGTTGACGTGGATGCTCGCGCGGCTCCAGATCGCCTTCTCCCGTCCCGTCGCCTGGCTGGACACCGTTTCCATCCGGACGTGGCCTTCGGGAACCCGCGGCCGGTTGACCGCCATCCGTGATTTCGAGGCGACCGGACCCGCCGGATGCCGCATCGCCGGGGCGGTGAGCGAATGGCTCTATGTGGATGTCGCGGCGGAGAAGATCACGCGTCTGCCGTCCGCCTTTGCCGAGTTGGCGCCGGAGGGAACCCCGCATGTGGCGATGCCGCCGATGCCCGCCAAGTTCGAAACGTGGCCCGAGACCGTCTGGTCGGCGGAGATCGCGGTCCGCGCCTCCGACCAGGATTTCAACCGCCATGTCAACAATGTCCACTATGCCGAATGGATGTTTGAGCCGTTGCCCGAGACATGGTCCGAAATGCGCGAGCTGACAACCTTCGATATTCAGTTCCGGCAGGCGGCCCACAAGGGGGATCGGCTGGCGGGTGAGATCGCCCGGCTGGATGACACGACCCTGCTTCACCGGATTGTCCGCCCGGCCGACGGTGCGTTGCTCGCGCAGGCCCGGACGGTCTGGACGGCAAGATAAGTGACGCGTTTGACAATGCTGAATCAAGGGGAGCGCGTCGCCTGTCACGTGTCATTTCAAACAGCGGAACGTAAAGGAGGAAGGTTATGCGGTTATTGGCAGTCGGGTTGGTGATGGTGGCGATGGGATGCGCGGCGGATATCGTTTTGCCGGGGGAACCAGCGGAACGCGCGCCGGTCGGTTATGCGCCGTTTCCGGATCGGCTTTCGGCCTATGTCTGGCGGAATTGGTTTTGCGTTCCGAAAGAGCGGCTGGCGGAGGTGGTCGGCGCGACGGCGGAGCAGATCACCGGCGTGGCGCGGGAGTTGGGCCTTCCGCCGCAACCGGAACTTCCTCCGGAATGGGCCAAGAAGGGCTACATTACCGTCTTGCGGCGGAATTGGCATCTGTTGCCGTATGAGCAGCTGATGGCGTTGGTGGGGATGGATCGGAAAGCGTTCCGTTTCGCTTTGGCGGAGGACGATTTCCTCTTCGGAAAGATGGGGTCCGTCAAGCCGCTCTGCGAGCCGCTCCGGTATGCGGAGGGGGAGGGGATCTCCGCCGTGCGCCGCCGGTTGGCGGATCTGTTGCGGGAAGAGGGGGTCGATCCCGTGGCGCCGGAGGAGCCTCGGTTCGCCTTCATCGCCCCGTTCAAGAATCCGGATGCCGCCATCCCGCCCAGCGAAAAGGAGTCGCCGCCTTTCGACCGGCGGTTGATCTTCTCCTATTGCGCGGAGTATGGCGATCCGCTGATGGATCCGGAGATCGCCTCTTATCCGGATGGCTTGCTGCAACGGTTGGCGCATACGGGCGTGAACGCAGTCTGGCTGCATACGGTTCTCCGGACCTTGGCGAAGGACCCGGCCTTCCCCGAATTCGGCGAAGGGTCGGAGGTCCGGATCGCCAACCTCCGGAAACTGGTCGCCCGCGCGGGGCAATACGGTATCCGGGTCTATCTCTACATGAACGAGCCGCGCGCGATGCCTCCCGCCTTTTTTACGGGACGGGAGGGTATGCTGGGGGTTCCTGAGGGGGCCGTCCGCGCGTTCTGCACCTCCTCGCCGGAGGTGCTCCGCTGGTTGTCCGACGCGATGGAATCGGTCTTCACGCAGGTTCCCGGCTTGGGCGGGATCCTGACAATCACCGCCTCGGAGAATTTGACGAGCTGTGCGTCGCACGGCGGTCAGGCCTGGTGCCCGCGGTGCAAGAACCGTCCGGCGGGCGAGATCATCGCCGAGGTCAATACGGCCCTGATCGCCGGGATGGCGAGGGGAAACCCCGACGCCGAGGCGCTGGTGTGGGACTGGGGCTGGCCGGATGATCAGGTTGCGACGGTGATGGCCCGTCTTCCGAAGAAACAGGTGCGCTTCATGTCGGTCAGCGAATGGGGCTTGCCGATCACCCGCGGCGGGATCGCCTCGACGGTCGGCGAATACTCCCTTTCAGCGGTCGGCCCGAGTCAACGCACGGTTGCGCGGTGGGACGCCGCCCACGCGGCGGGACTCAAGACGATGGCGAAGGTCCAGACGGGTGCGACCTGGGAGTTCTGCGTGATCCCGTATCTGCCTGTGATGGATCTGGTTGCGGAACATGCCCTGAACCTCAGCCGTTCCGGGGCGGATGGCGTGATGCTGAGCTGGAGTCTGGGCTGCTATCCCTCGCCGAACCTGAAACTCTTTCAGACGGTACGCCGCGGTGACACCGGCATCGACGGGATGCTGGACCGGGTCGCGGAATCCGAATACGGGAAGGAGGCGGTTCCCGCGCTCCGCCGCGCCTGGACCCTCTTTTCGGACGGTTTTCGGGAGTATCCCTTCCACATCGGTACCATCTATAACGGGCCGCAGCACATGGGCCCTGCCAATCCCCTCTATTTCGAGCCGACGGGCTACCAGGCGACGATGGTCGGCATCCCGTATGACGATCTGGACCGCTGGCGGTCGATCTATCCGGCCGAGATCTGGATCGGGCAGATGGAGAAGGTCCGGCAGGGGTTCGCCCGTGGATGCGAGGCGTACCGGAAGGTGATTGAAACCTGCGCGGAGGCTAACCGCGCGAAGGCGGAACGGGAGTGGGGGACCTACCGCGCGGCGGAACTTCACTTCACCTCCTGCGTCGCGCAGGGTCGCTTCATTCTGGCGCGGGAGCGTTTCCGCACCGCAACGGACGATGCGGGACGGGAGGCGGCCCGGGCGGAGATGGCGCGGCTGGCGCGGGAGGAGCTGGCGACCGCGAAGGAGCTGTTGCCGCTGGTGCGTGCCGATTCCCGGATCGGTTACGAGTGTTCGAACCATTACTTCTACATTCCGCAGGACCTGCGCGAAAAGATCCTCTGTTGCCGGGCCGTTCTGGAACGCCTCGGCGCCCCGCGGTACGGCTGCCGGCCGGTCGCGCACCGGGGCGGTTCGGCTGAGTTCGAGGAGAACACCCTTGCCGCCTTCGAGGGGTGCCTGAAGGCGGGAATCCGCGCGTTCGAGACGGATATCCGCATCTCCCGCGACGGCGCGCTCTTTCTGATGCATGACGACTCTGTTTCCCGGACGATGAAGGGGGAGGGGACGATCGAAACCCTTTCCGCCGATGCAATCGGCCGGCTCCGTTCCAAACGCGGGAACGAGCCGGTTCCCACCCTGGACGCCTTTCTGGAGAAGATGGCGCCGGTTCCCGGGGTCTATCTCCAGCTGGAGCTGAAATCCGCGCCCGCGGCCTGCCCGGGCGGGGATGCCGAGGCTTATTGCCGCGCCATCCGGGATCGGGTTGCCGCCCATCCTCTCGCGGAGGGCGGGCAGTGTGTCTACTCATCCTTCAACCTTGACCTGTTGCGGGCGATGCGCAAGGTGAATCCTGATGTCCCGCTGATCGTCCTGACCTCGGCCTGTACGGAACGGGAGATCGCGCTGGCGAAGGCGCTGGGCGGACCGGTTGCCATCTCCTGCAAGACCGGCAACGCCTCCCGGAGCCAGATCCTCAACGCCCGCGCGGCGGGAATCCGCGTCGGGGGATGGGCCGCCGGAACGCTCACGCGCTACCGCCTGGCCGACGCGCTCGGCTGTGACTTCGTGACGACCGATGTGCCGGTTGAGGTGATGAAAAGCGGGGTTCGGTTTTAGGAAAGGGGTCAGCGGTCAACGGCTCGCGTCGCGCTCACTCCGCCAGATAGGCGAGGATCTGTTCGGCGTGGATCTTTGTTTTGATCGCCTTCGGCGGAAAGATCTTGGTAATGATGCCGTTCTCATCGACCAGATAGGTTGTGCGGAGCGTACCGACGGTGCGGCGGCCGCAGGCGACCTTCTCGCCCCAGCATCCGAGGGTTTGCAGAAGCGTCGTTTCCGTGTCGGCGATGAGGGGAAAGGCGAGACCGTTGGCCTCGGCGAACTTCTTTTGCGCGGCCGGTTTGTCCTTGCTCACGCCGATGATCGCGTATCCCGCGGCCGCCAGTTCCGCCTGGTGCGCCTGGAGGGAACAGGCCTCCGCCGTACAACCCGACGTACTGGCCTTCGGATAGCTGTAGAGGATGATTTTACGTCCACGGTAGTCGCTGGCCTTGACGGTCTTTCCGTCCTGGTCCGTTCCGAGGATTTCCGGAATTCGGTCGCCGATGGTCATGATCTCTTTCTCCTGACGGCCCAACCGTCAAACGGATTGATCCGCCTCTCGGCGGTTTGACGGGTTGGTGAATGGCGGAGGGAGAGGGATTCGAACCCCCGGTACCTTGCGGCACGCCGGTTTTCAAGACCGGTTCTATAAACCACTCAGACATCCCTCCTGAAGATGGGCAGGCTTTGGTCGTAAGGTTCTGCCTACGGGTTTGGCAGTCACCGACATCGCCTCCAAAAAACGCAAGAAGTTTATCATTTCCTGGCGCCTGAGTCAATCAGTGCCCGAAAGGTCGAAAATCTTTGCTGGGATCATCGCGCAAGAATACGCGACCGTTGGACTGGGGGGTACGGTGCTCAGGGAGTTTTTGCCAATATGGCCTCTTCGGCAAGGCGGTCGATGTTGGACGGCGTCATGCCGTGGTAGTTGATCTCAACCGCATCCTCTCCCGCGAACCATTGGCAGATGCGGTTGAGGGCGGTCGCATCGAATCGGGTCATTTCCTTTTCCTGCGTGGAATAGGGCCAGGCTGCGGGTGCGAGCAGGAGAAGCCGCCCCTGGGCACAAATGTCGAAGAACCGCCCGGTCGGCTTCTGGATTGGCGCAAAGCCCATGTTGCGCATCGCGACCAGACGAAAACCGCGGTTCATGGCCTCGCGGGCAATCTCCCGTTCGCCATCGGATATGCAGGGGCTTATTACGACCGCCCCATGCGAAGCGGCGGCGAAAATGCTTTCCTTGAGCGCTTCATATTCGGGACCGGCATGCTCGATGATGGGATTGTCGGCGGAATCGCGGGCGATTTTCAGCCCGCTCGTTCCGCGGCTGGTCATCGTCGGCCCGCTTTTCGGCCCGCTTTTCGGCACGCGCCGATAGGCGAAGTATCGCCGCGAACACTGCACCTGTACAAGCGGGCGGCTCAACAGGTTCAGGTTTCCAAGCGCCTCGAAGCGGCCGATGAGCCGCCTGCCATCCAGCGGCAGCGAGACGGCGGCCACGCGCCGGAAAAGTTCGGGATTTGCGCGCTTCTCGGCAAGGCGGCGCGGGTTGTCGTGCAGATAGGCGATTTCGGCGCTGAGCTGCCCTTCGCGGAAAAGAATGGTGTCGTGAAAGCCATCGGCCCAGGCAGGGCATTCGCCGGTTCCGGCGAGGGCTTTCCACCGTTTTGCCGCTCCGGCCTTGAAGCCGCGAATCAATGCGCCGAGCGGCTTGGGCAGGGTCGAAACAACGAAAACGATGAAATGCAAATGCTCCGGCATCACCTGCCATTCGATGAGCCGCACTTGAGGGTAGAGGTTTGGCATCTCCTTGAGCGCCTCAACCATCGCCTCGCCGAAGGGCGTGGGGGAGATGGAGACGGAGCGAGAATGCGCCGCCACGGCACAGGCACCATTCCGTGCCTCACCGTTTTCGGCGAGCACAAGCCTCCCCAGCCCGGTGCATCGTGCGGTCTGTTCAGCGGGACAAAAGGCCCGCTTTGAGTGCGCGCATGCGGGGGTTGTCCTGCGATGGGATGAACGGCTTCCCGGGTCCGTCGCATTCGCTCTCGACGCTCCAGCCCTGCCACTCGCGGAAGGCATGGTAGGTCCAGTCGAATCCGTATTCCTCGAAGAGCGAGATGCAGTCCGCTATGTACCTATCCGCGCCTTCCGCCCATGCGATCGCGGAAAACTCGCCGAAGTAGATGCGCGCGCCGTGACGGTCGCGGAACGCCACAACGGGCGCGATCTGCCGGCGGAGGAACTCCTTGTCCCAGCCCTTCTTTTCGTTTGGGTAACACGACGGCGTCCACTTGCGCCCGCTTACGCCCTGGTGGGTGAATTCGTGCGGGAGATACAGGTGAGCCTGGTAGATGACATTGTGCATCGCAAGCGGCGAGAGGTACGCGAAGGTGTTTGGCGCGTCCCATCCGTTGGACTCGACGATGATCGTCGTCTCGGCGTCGATCGCCCGCACCGCCTCGGCCGCGCGGCGCTGAAGGTTCCAGTAGTCACAGTTCGGGAGCGCGGACTGGTTCTGCTGCGGCTCGTTGATGAGGTCGTATCCGAAGATGATGTCGGAGTTTCCCTTGAAGCGCGTGGCGATCCGCCGCCAGCAGTCGACGAAGCAGTCCGCGAACTTCGCATCGTGGAACATGTTCATCTCACCGCCCCGCCGCCCGCCCGGCGGGACGTGAAGGTCGACGACGATCCTGACTCCGTATTTCCGCGCCCACGGAAGGACGTCGCGCAAGAGGTGGTCGAGGCGTCCGTTGAGCCAGCGGATGTATTCCTCGATGTCTTGGTTGTCGTTTTCCTTGCCCCAGCCGCGGATCATCTGGTAGCGCGCGAGCGTCGCACCCCACTTCGCGAGCGTCGCGAAGTCGTCCTCGCGGCAATCGTTCCCCGGCAGCATCACGCCGCGGAGCGGCGGGAGGTTCGAGACGCGACGCGGATACTCGACGCGCCAGTCGCCGTTGACGCGCGGCCAGATTGGGTCCGCACGGCGGATCTTCAGGGAATCGAGGTCGAAGACAATCCGTCCGCTCGCATCCTGGAGTCCGAGCGTGAGCTCGCCCTTTCCGTCCTGCGCGGACGTCGCGGCCATGTCGTGTCGGAACTTCACGGTCTTCCAGCCGAAGGTCCCCGACTCCGCCGGGGCCTGCGGCCAGACTTCCGTTCCGGAAGCGTCGCGGTAGTGGACCATAAACTTGAATCCGAGCCAGGACGTGTCGTTCTTCGACACGTTCTCGCCGCGCACACGGACTTCCGCCTCAAACCCGGTGTCGGCGTAGGGCGAAAGGTTCACCTCAAGACGTCCGGAACCGTTCACGCCGCGTTGCCCCGCCGGAACGTCCACGACGAGGAGCGAGCCTTCGATCCGGGCGTTCGGCGAGAGCCGCCAGCGCGAGGCGTCGACAGCCCCGAACGCGGACGCCACCAGGGAGGAGGAAAAGGCAAATACGGACAACAACATGAAACGGGCTTTCATGACGAGGTTTATACCATAAGCCAGACCGAGGCGTCTACCACGTTTTTGCATGGAGGTTCGCGCAGTGCGCAATTCACCGTTGAAGTTCACGGGGGTTGGAAACAAACGGATTTGTTCGCCGTTAACGCGGCTCACATGATTGGCATTGTGAACGCCGTTAGGCGTAGGCGTGTCGTTAAGTGCCAAATGAGGAGAGATTCTCTTAATGCTGTTTGAGATTGGTCGAGCACTTTGCTCTTAAAGCGTAAGTTTCTCCTTTGCTGTTTTCGTGCAAAGCGACAGCGCTTTGCATGAAATGCTAAAATTCTCTTTAGCATATCGTGCAAAGTCCGTCATTCTGCATGAAAAGCGTAAAGGACCGTTTTCACTACAACCTGTGGCGTATGTTGTCATGGCAGTCATGTGACCCTCTCACGTCAAGCGGTTAACATTATACCATAAATCGGATTCGGGTACTCAATCCTGGACGACAACTGTCCAAACTTTCCGCTTCCGTCCTTTACGACATACGGTCGATCA
>DBXN01000036.1:42244-42383 GCA_002309585.1 Verrucomicrobia bacterium UBA1211 | reverse complement strand
GCGGTACGCTGTTTTTGGATGAGATTTCTGAGATAGACGCCGCCACGCAGGTGAAACTGCTCAGGGTGCTGGAGTCGCGGCAATTCGAGCGGGTCGGTGGCGAGGAGACGATTGAGGTCGATATCCGCGTGATCGCCGC
>DBXN01000036.1:21341-42227 GCA_002309585.1 Verrucomicrobia bacterium UBA1211 | reverse complement strand
GTGGCGGAGGGGAAGTTCCGGCAGGATCTCTACTACCGGCTCAATGTGGTGGACATCACGTTGCCGCCGCTGAAGGATCGGACGGGCGACATCCCGCTTCTGGCCAACCGGTTCCTGAAGGAGTTCAGCGAGAAAAACGGCAAGCGGATAGAGGGGATCACGGCGGAGGCGATGGATCTGCTGTGCGCCTACGCGTGGCCCGGCAATGTGCGTGAGCTTCGGAATACGATCGAGAAGATGATCGTGCTGGCGCGTTCCGACCGGCTGACGGCCGAGGATGTGCCGCAGAATATCCGGGAGGGGAGCCGCCCAGTGCAGCGGAGCGCGGCGCCGGCGCCGGCGGCTGCCGCTTCCCCCGTAACGGTGTCCGATCCGGTTCTCTCCGGAGGGTCGCTGGCGGATGCCGAGCGGATCAAGATTCTGTCGGTGTTGGAGCGGAACAGAGGAAACCGGACACGTGCGGCCGAGGAGTTGGGCATCAGCCGCCGGACCCTGCACCGCAAATTGAAGGCGTATGGCGTGACGGGACAACATGAGGAGAATCAGTGATGAGAAGATATGACAGCATATGGGGCGGTGTGTGTCTGGCGATTTTGGCGGCCGGCATGATTTGGGCGCAGGGAATCGTCGTTTGTCCCTCGTGCGGGCGCGAGGCCGCCCCCGACGCGACGGAATGCGGCCATTGCAAGGCCAAACTGCCGGCGCGGGGACCGAAACCGAAGCCTGTGGTCGAGGCGCCGAAGCAGGATCCCCAGGCCGAGATCATCCGTCTGGCTGAGAAGTGCGTGCGCGACAACGTCGCCCGGATGCAGGCCCTGAAGGAGAAGCAGCCGGCGGTCGCTTTCTTCTTCGCCGAGAACGCCTTGGCGGTCCAGCGGCTGCTGCCGCCGAACTTTTTCAAGGACAAAACCGATCAGCTGATCCTGGACGGCAACAAGACGTTGCTCTCCCGGTTGGGGAGGGCGCGGCTGCGGTGCCGGTTCTGCAATGGGACGGGATCGGTGAAGATGACGGTGGCGAAGCGGGACGGGACCTCGATGGAAGGTCCCAAGAAGCGGTGCGCCAAGTGCGGCGGGAACGGGTGGCGGCTGGGCGCGGCCCCGGTGGACCAGATGAAACTGGCGCTTACCCAGGGCCGCCGCGAGTATGAGCGGCTGTGCATGTCGGACGGGCATCTTCGGGTGGGGCATCTTTACCTGCCGGAGGAGCTGTCGAAACGGTTGAGCATCCGGCAGACGGCGTTGGTGATGACCGGTATGCCGATCCCCTGCGGCAGCTGCCAGCAGACGGGGCGTCAGTCCTGTACGGCTTGCAAAGGCACGGGAAACGTCAAATGCACCCAGCAGGGATGTACCAATGGCGAGTACAAGGAGAAGCAGACCGGGCGGAAGACGGTGCGGATGAATGACCCCATCACCAAGGAGTGCCCCAAGTGCGGCGGCACGGGCGAGATCTTCTGCCAGGCCTGCAACGGGGCGGGAAACCTTCCGTGCCGAAAGTGTTCGGGAAGCGGGGTCGCCGACGCGTGCAGACGTTGCGCCGGCGCGGGAATCCTGGATTGCACGAAGTGCCGGGGGACGGGAACGCTCCGGGACGCGCCCTGCCCGGATTGCAAGGGAGAGCTTTACATGTTTTGCCCGTCCTGCCGCGGGGAGGGGGCTGTGGCGAAATGAGCGAGTTGCCGGATTATCAGTTGCCCAATCTTGAGTTGCGCCGTCTGTTGGGACGGGGCGGGATGGCGTCGGTCTGGCTGGCGCGCCAGATCTCCCTGGACCGCGAGGTGGCGGTGAAGATCCTCTCGCCTGAGTTCGCCACCGATGAGGAGGATGTCCGGCGCTTCCGCCGTGAGGCGCAGATGGCCGCGCAGTTGAAGCACCCCGGTCTGGTCGAGGTCTATGACGCGAATGTTGTGAACGGGATCTATTACTTTGTGATGGAGTTCGTGAACGGATATACGATGGGCGATCTGTTGCGCCGGAAACGGACGGTCACGCTGGAGGATGTCTTGATAATTGCCGAGAGCGTCTCCGTGGCGATGCACTACGCCTGGTCCCAGTTCAAAATGGTGCATTGCGACATCAAGCCCGACAACCTGATGGTGGATGCCGACGGATCTCTGAAGGTGACCGACCTCGGGCTGTGCCGTTCCCTGACCCACAACCGGGATGCGGAACACGGGCATGGTGCGGATGAGGTTTTCGGAACTCCCGCCTACATGTCGCCGGAACAGATTTACGGGACGGAGGAGTTGGACGCCCGGTCGGACATTTATGAGCTGGGCGCGACGCTCTATCATCTTGTGACAGGACGGATGCTTTTTTCCGGGAAGGACAACGACGCGATGATCCGGTGCCATGTGGGCGAGGATCAGGCGGAGGATCCCCGGCTCTATGTCCCGGAGCTTCCGCTCTGCTTCGTGCTGTTGCTGGAGAAGATGCTGGCGAAGGATCGGAACCATCGGCCGAGCGATTGGAAACGGCTGTTGGAGGATCTGGCCCGTGTCCGCAAGGGTATGCCGCCCTGGCCCGCCCTGTTGCCGCCGAAGGGAAGCTCGCTGAGGCGGGATTCGTGATGGATACGGGAACGGTCGCGCGGTCGGACGGAAGCCTCTGGGCGGTTCGGTGCCGCCGGGCGGTCTCTCTCGGGGAACGGATGAAGGGCCTGCTCGGATGTGACGGGTTGGGGTCCGGCGAGGCGTTGCTGATCGAACGGTGCGGATCGGTCCATACGGTCGGCATGCGGTTTGCGATCGATTTGGTTTTTACGGACCGTCAGTGGCGGGTGGTGCGTGTGGTGCGCCGGGTCCCGCCGGGACGGTGGATGGTTTGGGGCGGTTGGCGCGCCGCGCGCGTGTATGAGGCGGCGGCGGATGCGCTGGACTGTGCGGGTTTGCGCATAGGTGAGGATTTGCGTTGGCGGATGGATGCTTGACGCGGAAAAGGAAAAGGAACGTATGGGTATCTCGTGGACGACGGTCGGGTTGCTGGTTATTTCGAATACGCTGATGACATTCGCCTGGTACGGGCATTTGAAGAATTTGAAAGGTGCGCCGTTTTGGCAGGTAGTCCTGATCTCCTGGGGGATCGCCTTCGTTGAGTACTGCTTTCTGGTTCCCGCGAACCGGATCGGCAACCGGACGATGGCGCTGGACCAGCTGAAAATCACCCAGGAGGCGGTTTCGTTGATGGTCTTCATCCCCTTCTCGATTTTCTACATGGGTAATTCGTTCCGCTGGAATTATTTGGCGGCCTGCGCCTGCATCTTGGGCGCGGTGGCGTTTATCTTCTGCGGCAAGCAATAAAACGAAAGGACAAACGGAAATGAAACGTGTGCTGGTTTGGTCGTGTGTCGCCGTTTTGGCACTGGTCAGTGACAGTCTGGCGGTATTGGAGAAATCGACGCCGGAGGCGGAGGGCATCTCGTCCGCCGCGATCGACGCGTGGATCACCGCCTGTGAGCGGGAATTGGACGCGGTGCACGGCTTCGTGCTGCTTCGCCACGGGAAGACCGTTGCGGAAGGATGGTGGAAGCCGTTTTCGGCCGATCGCCCCCATACGCTCTATTCCCATTCCAAGAGCTTTACCTCAACGGCGGTCGGTTTCCTGGTGGATGACGGGAAACTCGATCTGGATGAGTGCCTGGTGGATATTTTCCCCGACCGCATCCCGGCGGATGCCACCGAGAATCTGAAGCGGCTTCGGATCCGCGACCTCCTGACGATGAACACCGGGATGCCCTACACGGACCCGCAGCGGAAGAAGATCGACGGGGATTGGGTGAATCTCTTTCTGGCGAATAGCGTTGTGGACCGTCCCGGAACGCAATTCCGTTATGATTCGTGCGCGACCCACATGCTGGCGGCGATCGTCGAAAAGCGGACCGGAAAGAAGATGATGGATTTCCTGAAAGAGCGGCTTTTCGAGCCGATCGGGATTGAGAAGGCGTGGTCTACCGTCAGCCCGACGGGCGTCACCATCGGCGGATGGGGCATGAGCATGACAACGCGTGAATTGGCGCGGTTTGGGCAGCTCTACCTCCAGGAGGGAATGTGGGACGGGACGCGGCTTCTCTCCCGGGAGTGGGTGCGGCTGGCGACCTCCCGCCAGACCTACAACGGCGGGAAGATCGGCGTCAAGCAGATCGATGAGAGCGACTGGTCGCAGGGATACGGCTTCCAGTTTTGGCGCTGCCGCTTCAACTGCTTCCGCGCGGACGGCGCGAGCGGGCAGCTGACGGTCGTGATGCCGGATCAGGACGCCGTTCTCTCGGTGCATGCCGGTCTTGGACCGATGCAGCATGAGCTGAACCTGATCTGGAAGTACCTGCTTCCCGCGTTCCAGGAGAAGCCGTTGCCCGCCAACCCCGATGCCGCGAAGGCGTTGGAGGCGCGTTGCGCGGCGCTCTCGCTGAAGACCGTCGAGGGCGCGAAGGAGGGTCGCGGGGATATCTTCGGCAAGACCTATGCGTTGAGCGGCAAGCAACCCCGGTTCCACTTCACGAGCGTCCGGCTGGATCGCACCGATGAGGGATGGGAGATCGTTACCGCCGGGGATGCCGGCGAACAGCGTTACCCCGTCGGTTACGGTCAGTGGCGCCAAGGGGAGGTGAAACTGGAGAACGCGAAGTATGAGGGGCTTGGCGGTCTTGTCGGCAAGCAGGGGGTCGCCTCTTCCGGCGCCTGGACCGACCCCAATACCGTTAAGATCCGGACCTACCTGAATGACGGTTTCTTCCGGGTAGACTGGATCTTCAAATTCGAGGCGGACGGCAGTTTGTCGCTGACGTATGATGTGTGGGGATGGGGTGGCGGCAAATCGGAATTGAAGGGTACCGCCGCCGCGAAGTAATCCCCTCAGTCTCATAACCCTCAACCGTCCGATACCAGACGATTCTCCTGAACGTTTTCATCCGTTCCGGCGTTGGATATTGGTGAGGATCTTGTGCAGTCAACACAACAACGGGAGGCGATCATGAGTGATGAGATTTTTGTCCCGAAACAACCCGGCTTCTTCCGGAGGGCGTTCGATAAAATCACAGCGGGCGGGTGGTTGTTGCTCTTCTTCGCGGTCATCCTGCCCGCCATCACCGTCGCGGTGGAAATGGTGACAGGCATCTGCGGGGAGATGTTCTTCGATCCGATGCCGACACCGTTGCAGACCGGGCTGATCGTCACCGTGCCGCTTTTCAATCTGCTGGTTTGGCTGGGATGCCGCTTGGAAAAGATGAGGCGCTTCCGGGCGTTGCCGTTCCTCTGCGGCTTTTCCCTTATCATCGCCGGTGTCAATGCGATTCTCTTCCTGCCGCTGGCGATGCTCGGGATGGTGGCCTTTTTCTTCTTCTGGTGGGTTTACGGACTCGGATTGCTCGGCATCCTGCCGACCGCGCCGTTTTTCGCCTTCATCGCCAGCTTTTTCCTGCGCCTCCGGTTGAAGCGGACGGGGGATGGCCGTCTGAGCGGTTTCGGCTGGGGGATGGTTGCCGCCGGATTGGGTGTCCTCTTGACCATCGTGGGTTACGGGGCGGCGTTGTCCGGGGTCTGGATGACAAAATCCGGCGATCCCGACATCGCGGCGCGGGGCATCCGGCTTTTGCGGCTGAGTGGTCGAAAGGATGTCTTGGAACGGTTTCGCACACATCCCCAGTTCAGTCTGACCGGATGGCTGATACCGGAAGAAAAGCGGCTGACTCATGACGAGTATCGGGCGCTGTACTACCGGGTGACGGGGGATGACCCCGTGACATTGGATATGTGGTCCGCGCCGGGCCGGAGACGATTGTTGCGCTGGGATGCCTTTACGGGCGGATCGCGCGTCGGGGGGGTACTGGAGGGCCTTTCGCTCACCGGTTCAACCTACGATTACACCGTCGATTCCGCGGCCGGTGTCGGGTATGTCGAGTGGGTGATGGTTTTCAGCAATACCTACTACAGCGACCGTGAGGCGCGGGCCCGCATCGCCCTGCCGCCGGGAAGCGTCGTTTCCCGCCTGACGCTCTGGATCAACGGCGAGGAGTGCGAGGCGGCCTTTGGCAAACGCGGTCAGGTCCGGGCGGCCTATGAGTCGGTCGTCTCGAAGCGTCGCGACCCGGTTCTGGTCGGGATGTGCGGCCCGGATCAGATCCAGCTCCAGTGTTTCCCGGTTCCCAAAGACGGCGAGATGAAGGTTCGGATCGGGGTGACGATTCCATTGAAGGTGGCGAAGGACGGTTGCTCGGCGGTTCTTCCTTCGCCGCATCTCTTCGCCCAGAATTTCTCCTATTCGGCTGACCTGCTGGGGTTGCCCGTCACGAAGGAGGTCACACTCGAACCCGCGTTCGCGCCGCTGGCGGTCTACCGCGATGAGGCGTTTGAGCCGCTGAAGGATGGGGCGATCCTCCAGAAGGCCACCTTCGCGGAGGGGTGGCGCCCGGAGCGGGTGGCGGTTGTGGTGGACGGCTCGAAGTCGATGAAACGGTCGATCGCCGGAATCGCCCAGACGTTGGCGTCTCTGCCGGAAAAGGCGGAGGTCTCGCTTTGGCTCGTCGGTGACGGCGGCGCGGGGAAACCCGATCTCGTCTCGCCCGCCGGTGATCCCGAGCGGGCGAAGGCGATCGGCGCCTTGCTGAAACCGGGCGCGTGTGTGGGCGGACGGTGCAATCTGCGCGCGTTGGTTGCGGCGGCGGAATCGCTGGAGGGAAAGAAGGGCCCCTCCGCCCTGCTCTGGATCCACGGGGACCAGCCCGCCCCCTCTCAGTCGGCGGAGACGGTGGCGCAGCGCTTCGGGAAGCTGAAGGAGACCCGTATCTTCCCGCTCCAGCTGGGGAACGGATCGTGTCTGATCTCCGAGCGGATGGAGAAACTGCCGAATGTCTTTTCGCTGACGGCGGCGGCGCTGGAGGGATCGCCTGAAAAAGCGCTGAAGGCCTGCTTTGACGAATGGACAAATCCCGCGTGGCAGGTGACGCGTACCCGGGTGCCGAAAACGGAGGTGCCGGCCGAGGCGGTTGCCGTCGGCAAGCATCTGGGACGGATCTGGGCGGCGGAGACGGTCCGCGCGACGGTGCGGGAGGGCCAGCCGAAGACCCTGGAGGAGGCGCAGGCCGTGGCTCTTCCCTGGCAGATCGTCACGCCCGTCACCGGGGCGGTGGTGCTGGAGACCGCCCAGCAGTATCAGGAGCACGGCCTAAAGCCGATGAACGCGAACGATGTTCCGACCGTGCCCGAACCGGCGGCGATCTTCTCGTTCGCGCTCGCGCTCGCGATCCTGGCGGCGTGGCTGTTCTGGCGGCGGCGCGGCGCGCGTCTCCTGCGGGGACGCCGTTAGCCGATGGAGACGTATCCGCACGGCGGAAGGGGATGGCGCGTGGTGTGCGCCGTCCTCTGGGCGGCGGCGGTCTGGCCCCTGTGGCGCTGGTGGTTCGTCCGCCTCTGGCATGGCGAGCCGGTCTCCTCCAGCGTGGCCGCGTGGCTGACCGTGCCGTTTCTGTTGGCGGCGATGATCCGCAAACCGGAAGGCGCGGCGCCGATCCCGCTCTGGAAGATGGCCGCCGCATCAGTCGCCTTGCTCGCTTTCGCCTTCAGCGCGACCGTACTCCCGATGTCCGTCCGCGCCGTGTTCGCCGTTGTCTCGGGTTTATTACTGCTCCAGCCGCGTGATAGGGTACAAGGGACGATCGCTCTGCCGCTTTGGGCGTTGGCGATCATCGGTATCCCCTCCGTCCAGATGTTGGATCTCTTTTTCGGATACGGTCTGCGGTGGGTGGCGACCGTTTTGGCGGCATCGCTGCTTCAGGCGGCGAACCTGCCGATCCTCCGTGAAGGGACGCAACTGGCGGTCAACGGGACAACGGTCTGGGTCGACGCTCCCTGCGCGGGCATTCACATGCTCGGCGCGGGATTGTGGTTGACTCTGACCCTCGCGCAACTCAACCGCATGAGGGGGCCTCAGACGATCCTTGCGGCGGTTTCCGCCTTGGTGGCGGTCCTTTTCGCCAACGCCGCCCGGATCGTCGTTTTGACCCTCTTGGTCTGTTTTGTGCGGGAACCCTCATCCGCATTCCATCAGATGGTCGGGTGTTGCGCGATGTTCTTCGGCGCGTGGGTCGGTGCGGGGTTGACGCTTTGGATCGCGCACCGGTTCCCTTCGCGCGCGCGGCGCGGCGTTCGGCCGGATACCTCTTCCCGTTTTTGGCCGGCGGCGGTTGCGGGCTATCTCCTTTGCGTGGCGGTTTGCGTCACGGCGGGTTTCCGCCAGGCGGTGTCAAGGGACGGTGCGCCCGCGGCGGACGGGCTGGCCGAGACCTTTCCCGGTTGGCCCGAACGGTTTGAGGGGGGCGCGCTTCAGGAAGAGCCGCTGACCGGCGAAGAGGCGGCCTTCAACGCCGTCTTTCCGGGCAGGATCGCCCGGTTCCGGCAAGGCGGACGGGTTGTGATCCTCCGGTGGGTGACCCGCCCGACCCACCGCGTCCACTCCGCCGCCGATTGCCTTCGGTCGAGCGGCTGGGNNCGAGCCGAGACCGCTCCAGCGGCGGACGGATGGCGACTGGTCCGCTTTCCTTGCCAGCCGGAACGGCGTTTCCCTCTCCGTCCGGGAGCAGGCGCGCGATGCGTCCGGCCGGACCTTCCCCGATGTCCCCACCTGGTTCTGGCGCGCGTTTTTGGGCAAGACGTCCGGACCGTGGTGGGTGATTACGGTGACGGAACGCGCGCCGGATCAGGAATCCTGATGGCAGCGCGCGCCCTTGTCGATCATTTGAAGATCAGGATCAGCCCGTTCACCAGCTCCAGATAGACCGCCTGCTCGTCCTCATGGTATTTCAGGATGTACCGTTTGGAGCCGTCGCTGACTACCCGCCAGGCGGAGATGTCAAACCCTTCGACCGACTCGCCCTGCGCCAGTTTGACCGGCGCGTTTCCGGCGTCGCCGGTCAGCTGGATCGTCCCGCCGCCCGCGAAGGTGAGCGTCCCGGAGAGCATGATCGGAGCGGGCGTTCCGTCGGTCGCGTCAACTGTCCAGACCGCCTCGTCCGCGATCGTCAGATCCCCGGCGACGGTGAGTTGGTCGCCCTCTTCCTCCTGCGGAACCGAGGCCAATCCCTTCAGGGTCACACGGCCATCGGCCTCAACCGAGCCGAGACCGCCGACCGAACCGACTAGATAATCACCGGCGGCGCTGAACGTCAGGGCCGCGCCCCGCGAAACCAGCAGATCAGCCAGTTCGGCTGTCGCCGGGATCGGGTCGGTGTGGGCGATCGGCACGCCCCACTTCTGGGAGAGGTAGAGTTCGATCGCGTCGGTCTCCTCGTCCGACAGTTCCCGGCTGAAGATGATCACCTCCGCCAGACGCTGGCCGCCCGTCGAGTTGCGGTACTGGCGGTCCCGATCCATGCCGAAGGCGGAGGCGCGCACATTCGCCGTCGCCCGGACGGAGACGATGTCGTACCCGCCGCTCAAACCGACCGCCGCGCCATCGACCGTCTCCCCGTTCAGACGGGTCGGCGCGTCACAGACCGCCGTGCAGGCTCCAACCACGTTCCTCGCCCAAATCGGGTTGGAGGCGTCAATCTCATCGAAGTTTGTGGTACCGTTCTGTCCGGCGCGGTAGAAGTCCCTGATGCCGGTGTCGCCCGAATAGCCGAGCAGGATTCCGCCGCCCGCCTGGGAACCGATCACCCAGAAGACCGTGCGGATATTGGAGATCGGCCGGTCGAAGACCAGGAACCGGTTCCCCCTCCATTCGCCGAAGTCCAGCACGGGCAACCCGTTCAGCTCGTCCGAAAGCAGAACCGGATTGAGGTTGTCGAAGGGCGTTCCCTTCACGATCGACTGCTCCTGCGGATGCCGGTGCGCGTTCCGCCCGTTGAACCGGCAGTCCTCCCACACGGTCACCTCCTGCGTCGCCTCATCGATGGTCAGGGTGTCCGGTTTGCTGGCGTCAACCCAGAACACCGCATCCGCCAACGCCTTCTGCACCACGTTGCCCAGCACGAAGCGGCCCTGCTTGACCGTCAACCGGCCATCGAACGCGGAGGCGTCATGGACCGTCAGGACCGAATCGCCGTACTTCTCGACCGCCGCGCCGTCGCCCTGCAGGGTTCCGACCGTTACCGCCGCCCTATGCGCCGCGTTGAGGGAGGCCGCGTCCTCGCCGACCTCGACGGTCTCCACCCGGTGTTCCGCAAAGCCGTCCGCCGAATAGAGCGTCCGGTTCACATCGCCCTGGAGCCAGCGCTTGCAGAGGTACTGCTCCACCAAGGAGAACTGCGCGTCCGACAGCTTGTTCGTGTAGATCAGAACCTCGCCCAGCCGCTGGCCGCCGTCGCGGGTTTTGGTCGCGTCCAGTTCGCGGTCGTGGGCGAACTGGCCGACTTTCACCTCCGCCGTGGGCCGGATGGCCAGCACCTGATAGCCGCCGTTGAGCCCGGTCACCGTTCCGTCCACCTCCACGCCGTCCAGACGGGTCAACCCGTTGCGGACATTGGCGTGCGTCCAGGACGCATGGTAGATCGGCGTCGCGGCGTTGGCGATATTGCCGCGGTTGAACACGGTGTCGTTGTCGGTCGTGCCCAGGATCGTTCCGCCGGAGTTTTGCGAGCCGATCACCATGAAGATCGTCGAGGCGTTGATGTTCCGCGACCACTGAAGCCCGCGGTCGTGCGTGGCGGAGAGTTTGCCCAACTCGACCACCGGCAGGGTGTTCAGCGCGTTCGGCATGACGGTCGGGGCCACCGTCCAGCGTTGCGTCGCGACGACGTAATCCGTCACGCCGTCCCACCGGCGGTCGCGCCAGTAGAAGCGCCCGTCATCGTCCGTCCCGATGGAGGACGCCTGCGAGGCGTCCACCCAGAAGGCCGGTTCGGGCAGCCCCATACCGAGCGTCAGGTCGCCTTCAGCCACCGATACGGTCCCGCCGAAGTTGTCCATGTAATCCAACTGCAGCTCGCCGTCGCCCCGCTTGATGAGCGTCCCGTTGCCGACCAGCTCGTTCACGCTCAGGGACAGGACCTGCGGCGAGACATCGATGGTGTTCGTGCCGTCGATCCGCAGCGAACCGGTCCACGACGTGATGGCGGGCGTCATCACCTCGCGCGGGAACCATTTGTTCTTGAGGTAGGTCTCGTTCGCGACGATCTCCACGTCGGTGAGCGCGCGGTCGTAGATGATGATCTCCGCGAAGCGCATACCGCCCGACCGCTTGGTTCCGTCGGCGTGGCCGCCCGTCAGCGGACGCAGATCCTTCGCCATGCCGTCCAGCGCCTGGGTTCCGGAGAGGCGTGTCGAGACGATGTCATACGCGCCCGAGAGGCCGGTCGTCGTGGGGTTGCACACCTCGCCGTTCACGCGGGTGTAGGATTTGGAGAAGAGGGTACTGCTCCAGTTGTTCGGGTTGTAGAGCCCGCAACCGGCGGTGATCGTCACGTTGTCGATCACGCCGTTCGGCCCGTTGCGGCAGATGCCGACGGGCGCGGTTGAGCAGCTGAAGAAGCAGCATCCGCCGCCGTTTTGGGAGCCGATCACATAGAAGATCGTTTGGGCGTTGATCTCCCGGCTGAACGCGAACCACTTGCCGCTGTTCTGCTCGCCGAAATCGACCGCCATTCCCGGCGCGAGCGTCTCGTCCTGGATCAGTTCCGGCGGATAGGAGGTCTTGTGGCGGTCCCACGCCGCCATCTTGGTGGTCAGGTAGGTGTGCGGATAGGTCGAGCCGGTTGCGCCGTCCCGGACATCGTGCCACTCCTGAACGTCGTTGCCGCTCAGGATCATCGAGTCCGTCGAGGAGGCGTCCAGCCAGAGTGCGGCGCCGTCGATCGGACGGGGGGGCGTCACGGTCAGCCGGACGCCGGGGGCGAACGCGAAGGTGCCGCCGAAGGCGACGGCGTTCAGCGCGTCCACGCTGCCCTCCCCGTCCAGATAGAGCGAACCGTCTCCGGAAATGGGCGGCAGGATGTAGTTCTCCGAGCTGATGTCCAGAACCAGACGTCCCGAGCCGCCCAGGGCAAGGCCGTTGGGGGCCGTTAGCGCGGCCGAGGCGACGTGGCAATCCCCCTCATCGATGGTGAGGCGCGATGCGGCGTTCGTCACCGTCAGGGAATTCAGGACGGTATGCCCGCCGCAGATGAACGCGCCGGACGCCTCGCTGATATAACGCTGCGGATAGACCACGGCGCCGGGTTCCTCCGCGTCCGCGAAGCGGGCCGGCGTGTCGACAATGACCGTCGCCGCCGCCGAACCGGCGCTGGAGGGCTGCCCGAACGCCACCGTTCCGCCCTTCAGCAGCAACGTTCCGGCGAAGGCGCCGTTATCGCCCGTGACGTCCACCGCCGCGCCGCCGTTCATCCAAACGGTTCCCCCGCCCGACAGGACACCCTCCTGCCGCCAGTCGCCGGTGTTGCGGAATTCCAGCAGGCCATCCGCCGCCACCGCGATGTTCCTCCCGCAGACAACCGGCTCCCGGTCGTTCAGACTCGGCTGGTTGCCGATCATCGTCGAACCCGAGAAGAGCATGAGGGTCTCTTCCGCCCCGACGGCGATCGCCGCGTCGGTGTAGGCATCGAAATTGAAGGGCGCGAGAGCGATCGCGCCGCCGGCCCGGGCCAGATCCTCCTTCAGCGTGACGGTCTCGGGGGAGAGGAAGAAGACGGTCCCTTCCATAACCCGGTAACCGGCGGGCGGCAGCCGTTTCAGCCAGACATACCCCTCGAAGGTCAGGGTCTTCCCGCCCGCGAGGGCGATCGGCGCGTCGAAGACCGCCGCCGCGTTCGGGTCCCGGGTACCGACGATCACGTCGTCCGTGAAGGTCAGGAAGTCCGTCGCGCCGATATCCTCCGTCGCGATCACGCCGCCGCGCAGGATGATGCTGGGCGTGGCGGTCAGGGATTCCTGCGGCATGATGGAGACGGTTCCGCCGTTCGCCCCGACGTAGAGCGGACGGTCGATGACCGGCGCATGCACGAAAACCGCGTCGGCGGTGTCGAAGGTCTTCCCGTCGCCGTCATTCACCAGCGAATCGTTGGCGTGACCCCACATCAGCCCGCTCCGGTAGTCCGCCGGCTGGTTCGGCCCGCTGGCGCCGCCCGCGTTGGAGAACCAGATCGAGACATCATGCCAGCCCGCCGCGAGGAAGTAGTTCTCGACCAGGATCCGCGCGTTCGACGTGCCGTTCCTGATGACATCCACGCCGTCGATCCGGAGACGGACCACATCGTCAAACTGCTTCAGGAAGCGGTGGCCCTGGCCCTCCGGGACATACCACTGCGACTTATAGAAGTAGGTCGTGTATTCCGGCCAGTCCGAACGAAGCCCCATCACGGCGCCGGATTGGAACGTGTCGATGGTGTAGTAGTAGCTGCCGACATCGCTTTTGGAGACCATCGTCTCGGTGAAACCGTTGTGCGCGGGAAGCGCCAAGGTGCCGCCGGCGAGTTTGATCGCCCGGCCGCCGGTCGCCGACATGTCATCCAGCGTCAGCGTCGTCTCCGACGCGACCTCGGTGAACATCGCGGGGTCGGTCACCACCTCGTCCTCGGAAAGCACCCAATGGATGGAGGGGCAATCGATCGTCACGTCGCCCACAACCGTCGATCCCGCAATCGTCGCCTCCTGCGCGTGGATCACCGCCGGCGTCGCGCTCGAATTCTTCAGAACCCCCTGGGACCCGATCACCAGATTCGAGACGGAGATCGAGTGGCCGTTCACGTCAAACGTCGCCGCGCCGCCCTCTCCGATGATCAGCTCGTTCCCCTCCGGGAAGGTCGCGTTATCACCCAGGATCAGCATGGCGTTGTTGCCCCCGTACGCCCCGCCGGGCGCCATCGATCCGATGTCCGTTCCGCCCTGCCAGGTCCCTTCGCCGTTCAGGATCACGGGAAAGATGCAGTTGCCGATATACAGGCGGCCCGGCCCCGTGATCGGGCCGTTCACGGTGATCTGGAAATCCCGTCCCAGTCCGCCCCATCCGGCGATGAAGCCGCCGCCGGTCTCGCCGAGGGTGATTCCCTGCCAGGCGGGGATGGTCAGATCGTCCTGATAGTTCTTCAGGGCCGCGTAGTGGTCCAGCGTGATCGCGTCGGGGATCACCGTCTCGGGCGTTTCGTCGCCCAGGGTCGTGATCCGGCCCAGGACTTCCACATATGCCCGTCCGTCAAGGGTGATCTTCCCGGTGAATCCGTCATTGCCATTTCGGAAGCCTATGTTCATCTGGGTGGTCGGGGGCATGGTGATACACAAGGGGCCCGATCCCGAAAACCCCGCTGGCCAAAAGATGGATGAGATCGCCGGGCTGATGTCAATCGCGAGTCCGCCGGAAGCGACCGTTATCGGCAGGTTGGTAAAGGTCAAGGAGTGGGTGGCGGTCGTCTCGTTGGTGAAGAGAATCGAGCGCGGCGAGAAACTTTCGATGTTCTGGTTGTAGGTCTTTGAGGCGGTTTTGAAGAGGATGTCGGCACCCGCTTCGGGGCATGTTCCCGCCTCCCAGTTGGCCTCGTTGCCCAGGGTCGAGTCGGTTGTCCCGTTCCATGTCGCATCCAGCCCTTTGGCGGCGGTAACCGTCAAAAACAGGCAAGCAATGAGTTTCATCTTCATGTCGCACTCCTTATCGAAGTATGTGAATCAATCATCCATTAAGTGAACGTGGATCATTATACCCATTCTACCCGGATTGTTCAATAGTATTCCCGCAGGATCGCCGGTTACCTGCGGAACCGCGCGAACACATCCCGCCCAAGTCCCATGCGGGTAGCGGGCGAGGTACAATCTTGTGCCCGCGTTTGCCATAAATGCACTTTCTTTTTCGGAGGGGGTGCGGTAAACTATCTTTTCCTTTTTTGGGGGTGGCGTTTTCGTAAGGGAGTCCTGACGTATGGAGTATGTGCTGCTGATGATCAGCGCGATTTTGGTCAACAATTTCGTGCTCTCCAAATTTTTGGGGATTTGCCCCTTTCTGGGGGTTTCCAAAAAGATCTCGACCGCGTTGGGGATGTCGGGGGCGGTGATTTTCGTGATCACCATCGCGTCGGCGGTGACGTGGTGTCTCGAAAAGTGGATTCTGGTTCCGCTGGGGCTGGAGAAGTTTCTGGAGACGCTCTCCTTCATTCTGGTCATCGCGGCGCTGGTCCAGCTGATCGATATCGTGATGAAGCGGTTTGCGCCGCCGTTGCACGCGGCGCTGGGGATCTTTCTGCCCTTGATCACCACCAACTGCGCGGTGCTGGGCGTGGCGGTTCTGAACATGAAGCAGGGAAACGGATTTCTCAAGTCGGTGCTGTTCGGTTTCGCGGCGTCGGTCGGATTCGCGATGGCGTTGCTGATCTTCACGGGCCTTCGGGAGAAGATTGAGCGGGCGAATCCGCCGCGTTGTTTCCGTGGGGTGGCGATCTCCCTGGTCACGGCGGGATTGCTGAGTCTGGCGTTCATGGGGTTCAGCGGGATTGTGAAGTAGCGGCGGGCGTCAATCAGAGGTTCATCGGGGTTCGGGTATCATGGATCCAATTGTAACATCAACGGTGTGTGTCGGGGGAATTGGCTGTCTCAGCGCGGTGGCGCTGGCGGTGGCCGACCGTTTTTTGAGTGTGAAGGAAGACCCCCGGATCGGGCAGGTGACCGAGTTGTTGCCGGGCGCCAACTGCGGCGGATGCGGGTATGCGGGCTGCGCCGATTACGCCAAAGCGATCGTGACGGGCGGGGCGGAGCTGACCCACTGCGCGCCGGGAGGCGCGGCGGTGGCGGAGGCGATCGCGAAGTGCCTGGGCCGTTCGGCGGGCAGCGTCGAGAAGCGTGTGGCGGTGGTGCTCTGCGGCGGTGACCGCAGCGAGGCGATCCGGCGGTTCGCCTACAACGGGATCACCGATTGCGCGGCGGCGAACGCGACCGCGGGCGGCGACAAGGGTTGCGCCTACGGATGCCTCGGTTACGGTTCCTGCGCGCGGGTCTGCCCGGTCGGGGCGATCCGGATCGAGAACGGGCTTGCGAAGGTCGATAAGGCGGTCTGCATCGGTTGCGGCAAGTGTACGGCGGTCTGTCCCCGGAAACTGATTAAACTGGCGCCGGCGTCGGAGACGATCCATATTCTCTGTTCTTCCAAGGACAAGGGTCCGGCCGTGAAGAAGGTGTGCGGGAAAGGGTGCCTCGGTTGCCGGCTCTGCACGAAATTCGCGGATGAGGGGTCGATCGTCGTGAACGGATTCCTGGCGGAACGCGACTATGCCCATCCCTTGACAAAAGAGGAGGTCGTCGCCAAGTGCCCCGGCCACTGTATCACGAAGGATGCTTAACGATGCTGACGATATCCTCTCCATTCCATTTTAAGGGCGGTGTCCATCCGAAGTACCACAAAACCTTGTCCAACGCCTCCGCGATCCGGAAGCTGCCGTTGCCCGCGAAGCTGACGGTTCCGATGTCGATGCATCTGGGGGCGCCCGCGAAGCCGGTCGTGAAGGTGGGGGACACGGTGAAGGCGGGCCAGCTGATCGCCGAGGCGGGCGGTTTCATCTCCGCCCCGATCCATGCGCCGGCCGCCGGCAAGGTGGTGGCACTCGGCGAGACGGTGACCGCGCCGGGACGCCCCTGCGGCGCGGTCGTGATCGAGACCGCGCCCGAGACCGAGCAGGAATGGACGCTGATGCCCGCGATCCCGGAGTGGCGTTCGGCGGACAGCTTTGAACTGGTGGATCGGATCGGTGCGGCGGGTATCGTCGGAATGGGCGGAGCTGGATTCCCGACCCGCGTCAAACTCTCGCCACCCTCCGACAAGCCGATCGACACAGTGATTTTGAACGGCGCGGAGTGTGAGCCCTATCTGACTTCCGACCATCGGATGATGGTGGAGTGCGCGGAGCAGATCCGGATGGGGGCCGAGATCATCCGCCATATTTTGGGTGCGAAGCGGTTGCGTTTCGCGATTGAGGACAACAAACCCGACGCGATCGAGGCGATCGAAAAGGCATGTGACGGTATTGCGGGCGATGTGGCGGTGGTACGCCTCCCGACCCTCTATCCGCAGGGTTCCGAGAAACAGCAGATCTTCGCGGTGACGGGCCGCGAGGTACCGCGCGGCGGCCTGCCGATGGATACCGGCTGAGTGGTCGAGAATGTCAGCACCGCCTACGCCATTTACGATGCGGTGTTCAACGGCCGGCCGCTGACGCGCCGGGTCGTGACGGTGACGGGAGACGGTGTGGCCGAGCCCGCCAACCTGCTGGCGCCTTTTGGGACGACCTATGCCGACCTGATCGCGGCGTGCGGCGGGATGACGGGCCGTGCGGCGAAGGTGATCTCCGGCGGACCGATGATGGGCTTCGCGGTGGCGTCGACGGAGGTGCCGAACGGCAAGACGACGTCTGGCGTGCTGGTGTTGGGGCCGAAGGCGGTCAGCGCCTACACGTCACAGGCCTGCATCTCATGCGGACGCTGCGTGGAGGCCTGTCCGATGCGCCTGCTGCCCTCCGAATTGAGCCAGTTCATTGAAGCGGATGACATTGATGGCGCGGTCAAGGTGTCGATGATGGATTGTATCGAGTGCGGCTCCTGCGCGTATGCATGCCCCGCGCACCGGCCGCTGGTGCAGCATATCCGGCGCGGGAAAGCCGTGGTGATGGCGCGCCGCGCGGCTGAGAAGGCGAAAGCGGCGGCCGCCGGAAAATAGGGAATTGGGATGTCATGAAACCGGAAGAAACGAACGAAATGTTGATCATCAGCTCCTCGCCCCACGCCCATTCGGGCGCGTCGGTTTCGCGGATCATGCTGGATGTCCTGATCGCCCTGGTTCCGGCCTTTGCCGCCGCCTGCTGGTTCTTCAGGTGGGATGCGGTGCGGCTGGTGGGGACCTGTGTGGCGACCTGTTTGGCGGTCGAGTGGGTCTGCCGGAAAATGATGAGGCGCGAGAACACGTTGGGTGATTTCAGCGCGGCCGTGACGGGGGTTCTGCTGGCCTTCAACCTGCCCGCGACCCTCCCGACATGGATGGCCGTCGCCGGTTCGGTCTTCGCGATCGCCATCGCGAAGCAGGTCTTCGGCGGGCTGGGCTACAACCCCTTCAATCCGGCGCTGGCGGGACGCGCCTTCATGCTCTTTTCCTTCACGGGCGCGATGACCACCTGGACCCACGCGACCTGGATGGGCAAGGTCTACCATGTGGCGGCGGACGCCCTCACCGAGGCGACCACGCAGGCCACGCCGCTGGGGCTGCTGAAGAGCGGGCTGAAGGGCGCCGCCGATTTCCCCCAGTATGATCTCTCGATGCTCTCCGATTTTCTTTTGGGAACCAACCTCAACGGCTGCCTCGGCGAGACCAGCGCGGTGGCGCTGCTGATCGGCGCCGCCTATCTGTTGGCCAGGAAGGTGATCTCCTGGCACATTCCCGTGGCTTATCTGCTCACGGTTTTCGTCTATGCGGCGATCCTCAAGGCGGTCAGCCCCGGTACCGCCATCCATCCGCTTTTCCATCTGCTGTCGGGCGGTCTCTTCCTCGGCGCGTTCTTCATGGCGACCGACATGGTGACCTCCCCGATCACCAAAGGCGGCATGCTGGTTTTCGGTGTCGGGTGCGGCATCATCACGATGGTGATCCGGACCTCCAAGACCGGGGCTTATCCGGAGGGGGTCAGTTTCGCGATCCTGATCATGAACGCCCTGACCCCGCTGATCAACCGCGCGACCCGAAACCGGGTTTTCGGGACCGGGAAGAAAGCGGCGGCGAGGAAGTAGGGAGAGTGCCATGAAAGAGACCATCAGACTGGTTGTTGTGTTGACGGTGATCTGCGCCGTCTGCTCCGCGCTGCTCGCGGCGGTCTACAAGACAACCGAGAAACCGATCGCCCTTTCCCTTGAGCGCCGGACCGCCGCCGCTGCCGCGAAGGTGATGCCTGCGGGGTGCGACGCGCCCGAGAAACGGACATCCGGCGGCGTGACCTTCTTTACCGCGAAGCGGGACGGTAAGGTCGCCGGGGTCGCGCTGGAGGGCTTCTCCAAAAACGGCTACGGCGGCGATGTCCGGCTGATGGTCGGTTTGGGGACGGACGGCAAATTGGTGACGTTCGAGGTCGTGCAGGCCACCGAAACGCCGGGACTCGGCTCCAAGATGTCCTCCGATGCCTTCCGCAATCCCATTAAGGGCCGGAAGATCGCCGGCAACTGGCAGGTGAAGAAAGACGGCGGCGAGGTCGATGCCATCACCGCCGCGACCATCTCTTCCCGCGCGGCTCTGGAGTGCATCCGCGACGCGATCACCCGATTCGACCAGATCAAGGACGAGTTGGAGTAAAAGACGGTCCGTTCTTCGCCACGTGCCGCACGGCGCAGGCGTATAACTCCGTGCAGATGGAGTTCTTCGCTTGGTTAAGCGATGCGGGTTCAATGCCATTCGGTAGTTCATATCCACTCGCGATAGACCTGTTTGCGGGATGCGGTGGGTTTTCCCTTGAGTTTGAACAGGCTGGCTTTGATGGTGTCGGGACCGATTGATACACGGGAAGAGTGGGTGTACGAGGGGTTTGTATAAGCTGGGAGGAGTGCGAGATGAGAAGCGTTATGCTTGATCGGTTGGTCATGGGAACGGCGTGTGCGTTCTGCACGTTGTCGCTGTTCGCGCAGACGGTGCCGGAATGGCCGCAGGGGAACAACGTGCCGGACACGCCCGACGGCGGACGCACGCTCCACAACGGCATCGTTCTGCCGCGGGAGTGGCCGCCGCGGATTGATCCGAAAGACCCCAATCCGATCCCTGTGCCCTATCTGGAGAAAGCGAATATCCCGCAGGTGATTCCGATCGATATCGGGCGGCAGCTGTTTGTGGACGATTTCCTTGTTGAATCGACGAACGGCCTGGTGCGGACGTTCTACAAGCCGGTTAAGTACGTGGGGAATCCCGTGATGTGGCCCGAGACGAAGGCCGAGCGCGCGCTGAACACCGAACTGGGCGACAAGCCATTCCCCAAGGATGCCAAGGGGAAAGACTGGGATCCCCTCTACAAGACGGCGCCGGGATGCTGCATGTCAGGCGGCGGCGTGTGGTGGGACCCCACGCGGCAGCGCTTCCGCATGTGGTACATGTCGGGCTGGAGCGGCCGCATCGGTTTGGCGGAGTCGAAAGACGGACTCGTCTGGGAGCGTCCGCCCGTGGGACGGGACGGTGACAACATCGTGCTGCCGAACCAGAAGGCCGACACGTTCAGTGTGTTTCCCGGTTATGACACGGACGCGCCCTATGACAACTGGCGCATCAGCATCTCGCCGGGCGGCAACCCCACGCGTAGCGCGGCGTACGTCTCGTCCGACGGCATTGACTGGCGATTCCTGCGCGAGACGGGTTTGCATGACGACTGCACGACGATGTTCTATGACCCGTTCCTCGGCAAGTGGGTGTGGAGTCTGCGCGCCAACTGGCGTGCCCGTTCGCGCATCTACCATGCGCACCGCGACTTCTGTGCGGGCGGCGGTTGGCACTTTCCGGCCGGACGCGGCGTGGCGAAGACGAACACGGTGGATTGCGCGCTCTGGCTCGCATGCGACAATCAGGATCTGCCGCGCACGCTGAATGGGAAGACCTACACAAACTACCAGCTTTACAACGTGGACGCCATCGCCTACGAGTCGCTCATGGTGGGCCTCTTCAAGATCCTCTGCGGACACGAGAACGACGAGGCCGCGCGCGCCGGTATGCCCAAGACGACCTCCGTCCATTTCGCCTACTCGCGCGACGGGTTCCACTTTACGCGGCCGGACCGCACCCCCGCGATTGACGAATCCGGCTGGGGGAGCGGCGCGTGGGATTCCGGCTACGTGGGCAACGTCTCCGGTTGTTTCGTAGTGAAAGACGAGCGGTTGTGGTTCTACTATGTGGGTGCGCGCGGCGACGCCACGGAGAATGACCCGCCGCGCTGCATGCTGGCCAACGGCATGCACTGGAACTTCTCGGT
>DBXN01000036.1:12584-21315 GCA_002309585.1 Verrucomicrobia bacterium UBA1211 | reverse complement strand
GCGGGGATGGTGGCGGACGGGCGCGGGTCGCTCGTGACGCGCCCCGTGGCGTTCTCGGGGGCACATCTCTTTGTGAACGCCGACGCGCGTTTCGGCGACGTTTCGGCGGAGGTGCTGGATGAGAAGGGTGTTCCCTATCCAGGTTACTCCATCGCCGACTGCCGCGCCCTTGTGCGCGTCGATTCCACGAAGAGCGCGCTTACGTGGAAGGGCGGCGATCTCTCGCGTTTCGCGGGTAAGCCCGTCCGTTTCCGCTTCAACCTCCACACGGCAACGCTCTTTTCCTTCTGGGTGTCGAAGAAGCCGACGGGCGAATCGGGCGGTTACGTAGCCGCCGGCGGTCCGGACTACAAGGGTTTGCGGGACGAGTGAAATGGAGATCCGGTCACGGCCGGGCGTGTTGACGGTCTCACGTCTCATATCCCCTGTCTCTTGACCCTCTCCACGTTCCGCACGGTCACCCCATCCAATCCGTTCCAACATTGAAAAACCGCATGAATGTGGTAAAATAGAGTTCATTATCGTTGGTGGAGGAGTCAAGGCGGATTCGTGAAACAGGGCGATGCCCATTCCCTTCGGTGGCGATCCGCCGTTTGGAAGGGCTGCGCCGCAAACCGGCGTTTGGCGCATTCCGTGGGCGTGTGGCTTCATCAACCGCGAAGGAGACCAAATGACCAAATCGCTGTTCTACATTGTCGTGGTTGCCGCGCTGGGCGGCTTTCTGTTCGGATTCGACTCGGGGGTGATATCCGGGTGCGAGAAGGCCATACAAAGCGAGTTCGCCCTGAGCGCGTTTTGGCTCGGGCTGATCGTGTCGGTGGCGTTGATCGGCACGGTCATCGGTGTGTTCGGGGCGGGTGTGCCGTCCGACAAGTGGGGGCGCCGACCCACACTGTGGCTGATGGGCACGCTCTTTCTGATATCGGCGGTGGGTTGCGCGTTCACGCCCACCTGCAAGGTGTTCGGCCCGCACCTCCTCGGCCTGTTCCGCTTCATTGGCGGTCTCGCGATCGGCGGCGTGTCGGTCGTGGTGCCGCTCTACATCGTCGAGGTCTCGCCCGGACGGCTCCGCGGGCGACTGGTGGCGACCAACCAGCTCAACATCGTTTTCGGTATTCTCATCAGTTATGTGTCGAACTACTTCGTGGCGCGCTGGATGGCGGTTGAGGGCGGCTGGTTCAACACCCTGTGCCAGTGGCTTGCCGGCGTATTCGCCTCAAACCCGATGACGGTCGAGATGGTCAAGTGGCGCGTCATGCTCGGGATGGAGTGCCTGCCGATCTTCGTGTTCATGGCGCTTCTCACCACGATTCCCGAGTCGCCGCGCTGGCTCGTCCGCGCGGGCCGCAAGGAGGAGTCCGAGCGCGTCCTCACCCGCATCGGCTTCGCCGAGCAGGGCAAGACGATGGCTGACATCATCCGCGAGATCGAGGAGTCTCTCAAGGAAGTCGGCGCCGGCGTGAGCGTGGCGCTCTTCCAGCGCAAGTACCTGAAGCCCATCCTGCTCGCGTTCTTCATCGCGTTCTTCAACCAGGTCTCGGGCATCAACGCCATCAACTACTACGCGCCGCGCATCTTCAACATGATCTTCGGCGAGGGAAACGAAATGGCTTCGCTCGCTGGCACGATCGGCGTCGGCACGGTGAATCTCACATTCACGATCCTCGCGTTCTTTATCATTGACAAATTCGGCCGCAAGGCGATGATCATCGGCGGTGCTACGCTCATGATACTCATGCATTCGCTCGTCGCCTGGCAGTTGTCTCTCAACGACGAGGACCTGAAGGTGAACGTCGCCCAGAGCGCGGTTGCCGCGAAACTGGAGGCGCCCGGCGCCGTTGCGACTGTGGTCAAGGATTCCGGCGAGGTGGAGTTCTTCGCGGCTTCCGACCTAAAGTGCGATTTTTCGTCCGTTGGCAAGGATGCCGACGTCGCGACGCGTCGCCAACAGATGAAGGCGCTTCTTGGAAAGGCCCGCACGGAGGCCGTCAAGCAGGCAAAGGACACGCTGGCTAATTACCTCGTTTCAGTCAAGGCCGGCACAGTCGAAGTGCAGGGCGCGGACGTGTTGCCGCTGCCGGGCGCGTCGAGTGCGGACCGCATCGCCAAGGCCTCCCAGATCCTTCAGAAGGCGTCGCCATATCTCGTGAAAGGCATCGCGACCCTGCCATCCGGCGCCGACCTCGAAAAGGCGATCGATGACGCTTTGGACGCCGGCGGCGATTTGCCGGCGATCACGAGCAAGGTTTTCGTGGGCACAACCACGCAGGTCTGCAACTCCACGCTCGCCGTGCTCGGCATCCTCGGCTTCATCGCGTTCTTCGCATGCTCTTCCGGCGCGGTCATCTGGGTGTACATCTCCGAGGTGTTCCCGAACGCGGTGCGTGCGAAGGGACAGGCTCTCGGCTGCTTCACGCACTGGTTCATGTGCACGATCATCAGCTGGGCGTTCCCCGTGGTGGCCGAGAAGGCCGGGACATGGGCATTTGCCTTCTTCGCGACCATGATGGCCGTCCAGCTCGTCTGGGCTGTGTTCTTCATGCCCGAGACCAAGGGCGGCACGATCGAGGATATTGAGCGGCGGTTGGGAATAGAGTGACGGGTGACGGGAGGGAGAGGGAATGCCCTCAACCTCAACGCTCAACTTAACTTTTTTTGACGGAGGAGAAAGGCATGACCGAGAGGATCAGGAGTCTTTTGGAACGGACGTTCGATAAGGAACAGAAACGATTCCGCCGCGATGTCGATTGGAAGCCGTTGCTGAAGCGGTTCGTCGATGAGGCGATCGACGATGAAACCCGCGCACGCATGGGGCTTGAGGCGATGCTTGCGGCGGAGACACCCGCATTCATGGATGGCGAGACCATCCACTTCCTCCGCACGGTCAAGCAGATCCCCGATCTGCACACCGATGGGGAAATGGCCGCACGCCGCGCTTCCGGCACGGCCTTTGGCGAGAAAGGCGTCATTTTCAACCTGACGGCGGACTTTGGCCCTACGATACGCGACGGTCTTGACACGCGGCTTGATGAGATCGGGAAGCGGCTCGCCGTCGCGCGCGCCGAGGGCGATACCGAAGGTGTGAATTTCCTTGAGAACGCGGCGCTTTCCGTGAAGGCCGTTCTTGAGCTTGCCGACCGCTACGGGATCGAACACGTTCCGCACAAAGGCGCGAGGACCCTGCATGAGGCGTTGCAGGCGCTTCGGATCCTCCACTACGCGATGTGGTGCGAGGGAGAGTACCACTGCGGACTCGGACGCATCGACCAGTATCTCTACCCGTATTACGAGGCCGATATCCGCGAAGGCCGGCTTACCGAGGAGACGGCCCTGGAGGAGATCGAGGAGTTCTTCATCGCGTGCAACCGCGACAGTGACCTTTACATCGGCGTGCAGCAAGGCGACAACGGGCAGTCTGTGATGCTCGGCGGCGTTACGCGCGACGGTACGAGCGCGTTCAACGATCTTTCACGTCTCTGTCTGAAGGCCTGCGGCGAGCTCAAGCTTGTCGATCCGAAGATCAATCTGCGTGTCGACCGATCGACGCCGCTCGCGATCTATGAACTCGGCACAGAACTGACGAAGGAGGGCCTTGGATTCCCGCAGTACGCCAATGACGATGTGGTGATCCCGGCGCTGACGCGCTGGGGCTATGCGCTTGACGACGCGCGCGACTACTCTGTGGCGGCGTGCTGGGAGTTCGTGATCCCCGGGTGCGGGATGGACATCAACAACATCGATGCCGTGAACTTTGTGGGGTGCCTTGACACCGCGCTCAGGAATCTCGCGGATAAGGATGATGTGTGCTCGTTTGACGATGTGAAGGCGGCGTTCTTCGCCGAAATCCGCCACCGTGCCGATGCGCTTGTGGAGAAGTATCGCCATGTGGAGATCCTGCCCGGACCGTTCGTCTCTGTGATCTCCACCGACTGCGTGGCGAATGCGCGCGACCTCTGCAAGGGCGGCAGGTACAACAACTTCGGAATCCACGGAACGGGTATCGCGGTCGCGGTCGACTCGCTCGCATCGGTCCGCGAGCTTGTGTTTGAAAAGCGGTTTGTTACGCTTGGCGATCTTGTGACGCTCCTCGACACCGATTTCGACGGACGCCCCGATCTGCTTGAGGCGGCCAAGGCCGCGCCGAAGATGGGCAACGCGGACAGCCGTGCGGACGATCTGGCGAAGGAACTTATCGGGGTCTGGGGGCATGTTTTCGATGGGAAGCGGAATGACCGCGGCGGCGTGTTCCGCCCCGGCACGGGTTCCGCGATGTACTATGTGTGGCATGCGCGGGAGGTGCCCGCCTCGGCGGACGGACGGCTCAAGGGACAGCCGTTTTCGGCCAACTACGCGCCGAGTCTTGATGTGCCGGTCAAGGGGCCGGTGAGTGTGGTGAAGAGTTTTACCGAACCCGATCTGGTGCCGGTCTCGAACGGTGGGCCCCTCACGATCGAGATCCACGACTCCGCCTTCCTTGAGCCAGACGGTGTGACGAAGGTGGCGCAACTGGTGAAATACTTCATCGATCGGGGCGGTCACCAGATGCAGATCAACACGATCAACCGCGAGACCCTTCTCGATGCGCAGGCCCATCCCGAGCGTCACCGCCATCTCATCGTCCGCGTGTGGGGCTGGAGCGGGTACTTCATCGAACTGGACAAGTGCTTCCAGGACCAGATCATCAGGCGCGTTGAGCTGAAAGGCTGAGGGAACGTTTTGACCGGTCGAGTCTTTGAGATACGCGAGTTCACGCTGCAGGACGGTCCCGGACCGCGGACCACCGTCTTCCTCCAGGGGTGTCCGTTGCGCTGCGCATGGTGCCACAACCCGGAGGGACAGGCATTCGGGGGCGGGCGGGAGATGACCGACTGCGAGGTCGCGGACGGGGTTCTCAAGACGGCGGATTTTCTCATCGGTTCCGGCGGCGGGGTGACCTTTTCGGGTGGTGAACCGCTTGCGCAGGCCGGTTTCGTCTCGGCTGTGATCGCCCGACTCCGTGCGGCGGAGCCGCGGCTCACCTATGCGGTCGAGACGAGCGGGTTCGCCCCGGCCGAGGCGTATAGGGAGGCCGTCTCGCAAATGGATCTCGTTCTGCAGGATCTCAAGTTCCCCGATCTGGAGGGGTACCGCCGCTGGACGGGTGTGGACGCTTCGCTGATCTTCACGAATCTTGCATGGCTGAAAACGTCGGGCATCCCGTTTGTCGCGCGGATTCCGTGCATTCCCGGCGTCAACGATACCCGGGAGGCAAAGGAGGGTATGGCGAGGCTTCTCGCCGATGCACCGAATCTCGTGAAGGTGGAACTGCTTCCCTACAACCGTTTCGCGGGGGCGAAGTATGCGAAACTCGGCCGGGTCTATTCTCCCGGTTTCGATGAAGACCGTGCTCCCGATCTATCGCCTTTAAGGTTGGATGGAAACTGGGATCGGGGAATGGGGAATGGATAAAAAAGGAAGAAGAATCATGAAGCGTAATCGGATATGGGTTGGGACGGTGTTGGCCATGCTGGCGGGATCGTGTTTTGCGGTGAAACCGCCGGATATCAAAACCGCCTTTGCCGCATACGGGGACGATGAGACGATGCCGGGTTTCGTGTCGTGTATCTATGCCGAGGGTGAGACACGCATCGATTGCATCGGTTACGCGGATGTCGCGTCGAAGCGGAAGATCAGCGAGAACGATCTCTTTTGGATCGCCTCCAACTCGAAAGGGATCGCTTGCGCCCTGGTCCTGACCTTTGTGGACGAGGGGAAGATATCGCTTGATGCCCCGGTGGAGCAGTATCTCCCGGAGTGGCGCGACATCCGTGTTCACGGTCAGGTCCCGAAGAAGAAACCGACGGTCCGCATGGTTATGGGGCATAGGAGCGGACTCCCCTTCTTCCCCTCCATGCCCATCAGCCAGTATCCCATGCGGCTGCTCGCATCCAAGGCCGTCGCCAGGGGACTCGATTACGAGCCGGATTCGGAATATCGCTATTCGAACTGGGGCATCGACATCGCCGTCGCGATCTGCGAGGTGGTGGCGGGCGGCGAGCCGTGGGACCGACTCCTCAAACGGCGGGTGCTTGAGCCGCTCGGCATGAACGACACGCTTTTTTTCCCTGGCGAGAAGGAGATGCGGCGCATGGCAACGAGTTACCGCATGGATGCCGCAGGCAAGGAGCCGCCCAAACCGATCACGGTTGACCAGTTGACCTTTCCCTATGATCGTGCGCCGGCATACCCCGAAGCGGGCGGCGGGCTCTTCGCTACCCCGCTTGATATGATGCGGTTCTGCCGGATGATCGCGTCCGGCGGGCTTCTGCCTGATGGGAAACGGTTCCTCTCCGAAAAAGCGATGGCCGAATGGACCGGCGTATTGACGGGGCGGGACTCATGGTACACGTTCGGCATGGAGGCCCATCCGGCGAAGGGAACGCTCGGACATGGAGGCGCCTATGGCACGATGGCGTTCGCGAACTGGAAAAACAACACCGTTCGGATCTATTTCGTGCAGGTTGCAGGCAATTCGCCGGCCTCCAAGGAACGGTATGAGACGTGGGCCAGACTCACTTGGCCCTGTCTCGAAACACCGGTTAAAAAAGAGGAAGGCGGAAAAGGGAAGTGACGGTTCCGCCGGTCATCTCCCGTGGAGTGTGGCTATGAAAGTCGCGATCGCGATTGATTCGTTCAAGGGAAGTTTAGGTTCGGTCGCCGCGGGCGAGGCCGCTGCGGCGGGGATTCGCCGGGTCTTTTCGGACGCGGAATGTGTCATCCGTCCGTTGGCTGACGGCGGCGAGGGGACTGTTGACGCGTTGGTGTCGGGTTTGGCGGGCGAACGGCGATGCGTGACGGTCACGGGCCCGATGGGGCGTCCCGTCGAGGCGGTTTACGGATTGCTTCCGGACGGCACGGCGGTGATGGAGATGGCCGCCGCGGCCGGGCTTACGCTTGTTGCCCCCGACGCGCGCGATCCTCTCCGGGCGACAACCTTCGGCGTGGGGGAGCTGATCCGCGATGCCGCCGCGCGGGGCGCCCGGCGGTTCATCATGGGCATCGGCGGCAGCGCGACCAATGACGGCGGTGCCGGAATGCTTCAGGCGTTGGGATTCCGGCTGCTGGATGCGGCGGGAAATGCGATTCCGCGTGGCGGGGGCGGGCTTACCGCGCTCGCACGGATCGATTCGGGGACGTGGCGGGAGGATCTCGCTTTCCGGATCGCCTGCGATGTCTCCAATCCGCTGTGCGGTCCGTTGGGGGCAAGCGCGGTGTACGGTCCGCAGAAGGGCGCCTCGCCGGAAACGGTCGCGGTGTTGGACGGTGCGCTGGCGCACTTCGCGGCGGTTGCCGGGGATGAAGCCGCATCGCCGGGTGACGGTGCGGCGGGGGGCCTGGGGTTCGCCTTTCGCCGTTTTCTTGGGGGTGAGTTGCTTCCGGGTGTCGAGCTGATCATGTCGGAGACGGGGTTGGAATCGCTCCTTCGGGACGCGGATGTAGTGGTGACCGGCGAGGGCCGGTTGGATGGGCAGACGGCAATGGGGAAGGCCCCGGCTGGCGTCGCGCGGCTGGCGAAGCGGTATGGCAAGCCGGTTCTCGCGTTTTCGGGTTGTGTCGGCGATGGGGTCGAGGCCGTGCATGGTGTCGGGATCGACGCGTTTTTCCCGATCCTGGGGAAAGTCACGCCCCTCGCGGATGCGCTTGACGTGCGTTACGCCGCGGCAAATCTGACACGAACGGTGGAGCAGGTATTCAGATGTTTACGACTTGGGGTGCATTGATCGGGCTTAGTGTGGCGATCCTTCTGATCATCCGGAAGGTGACGCCGGTATACGCGCTTGTTTTCGGGTCGCTGGTGGGCGGTCTGCTCGGCGGCGGTGGACTGGTGGAAACCGTTACCGCGATGATTGATGGGACGAAAGGGATGATACCGAGTGTGCTGCGGATCCTGGCGTCGGGCGTTCTCGTCGGGGCGTTGGTCCAGACGGGTAGCGCGGTCAAGATCGCCGACACCGTTGTCGCGCGGCTCGGCGCGCGGTTCGCGCTCGCGGCCATCGCGCTCGCCACGATGATCGTCGGTGCCGTCGGCGTGTTCATCGACATCGCCGTGATCACGGTTGCGCCGGTCGCGCTGGCTGTCGGCAGGAAAACCTCTCTTCCCGTCTCCGCGTTGCTGTTGGCGATGGTGGGCGGCGGAAAGGCGGGGAATATCATTTCGCCCAATCCCAACACCATCGCCGCCGCGGATGCGTTCAAGGTGGATTTGACCGCGCTTATGGCGGCCAATGCCGTTCCCGCCCTTTGCGCTCTGGTTGTGACCGTCGTGCTGGCCGGTTGGCTGGCGAGACGGAAGGCCGCCGGGGATGTGGAGACGGTGGCGCCCGTGGAAACGGGCGGGCCTGTTTCGCGGACGCCGACGCCGGGCGTGTTGGCGGCGATCGCGGGCCCCGTTGCGGTCATCACGCTTCTGGCCCTGCGCCCGATCGCCGGGGTGTCGGTCGATCCGATGGTCGCGCTCCCGGTCGGCGGGATCGTCTCCTGCGTGGCCTGTGGCGCCTGGCGGAAGACGGTGGCGTATTCGGAATTCGGGCTGGGAAAGGTCGCGGGCGTAGTGATTCTCCTGTTGGGAACGGGAACCGTCGCCGGAATCGTCAAGGCTTCCGCGCTGAACGGGGATATCATCGCGTTGCTCGACACCCTCCACCTGCCGATGGTGGTACTCGCGCCGGCATCCGGTATCCTGCTGGCGGGG